>JALURI010000104.1:0-1017 GCA_027016965.1 Geoglobus sp. | reverse complement strand
CATTGGAATCAGCAAATCTGATGAAGAAAGCCCTTAGAATTGTAAGAGAGGTGATAAGTTTTGAGTTTGAAAGATGGTTTGATTAAAAAGATCTCAGATGTTACCAGATCATTTGAACGCGCTTCTGCTGCAATTCTGTTCGGAAGTGTGGCGAGAAATGATTGCGACAGAAGATCTGACATCGATCTCCTTCTAATCTACACTGAAAAGTCAGATCTGGAAAAAGATAGATCGATTTTTGATGAGGTTTCTTCTTTAAACGGGGTGGAGATCCAGATCGTCACTAGAACCTTAGAAGATCTTGAAAAGAGTGATAAATTATTTTTAGGAAACATTTTGATAGAGAGGTTTATTCTTTATGTTCGAAAACTATCCACTCTCAGGGCATCTGATCTTCTCGGGCTGATTCCCAGCAGATTGTATATTTATTCCATAAAAAATCTGGAGCAGAAAGAAAAGAAAAGACTGATTTCAGCTCTTTATAGATACTCTACAAAAAAGGTTGTGGACGGGAAATAATACAGATATGAGTACAAAGAACTCGCTGATATGAAACTGGGAAGGAATTGTATTCTTGTTGAAAAAAAAGGCAGGAGATGTGGAAAAGCTTCTGGCCAGTTTTGGAGTTGAATATAGGAGTATGAAAATATGGGTCGAGAAAGTAGAGAGAGTACGCTAGGTAAAACAAAAAATTTATTATGATGAACGCAATGTCATGTTATGGCAGTTAACGATAGTCTAACCTAAAAATTAAATAGAAAATTTAGAGACGTACAATTGTGTGTGAGAAATTGGAAAAAATGTTAGAAGATTTCATCGAAAGTAGAGATTTGGTATCGTTGGATACACTTTCCATATTGTTTTACACATTAAGTAATATAAGCAATGCTGGATTAAAGCATTATGAAAAAGTGCTAAAGACTCTATTGGAAGTAATTAACTACGATCTGAGTGTTAAGTATCACCTCACAGATGATCAAAGATCGCAAAAGTTAAAAATTTTGGATAACATTTATC
>JALURI010000103.1 GCA_027016965.1 Geoglobus sp. | reverse complement strand
AATTTGGAGGTAAAAAATCTCCTGACAGCAGAACCCTAAGCTCAGTTGTGGATCTGTTTTTAAGAACAATTCTGGATAAATTTTTCTCACCCTCTACAAGCACCCTGTTGATGAACCACTTCACATCGATATCTGGTGTGAAGCCGTTCCTGAGGAAGACCAGATATAGCATTAGTGAAAAACCCAGAAGAGCTGAAAAAACGTTTTCAAGAAGATACCCCTGAACAAAAAGAAGAAATCCAAGGACTGTGATAACCTCCTCTCTTTTCATTTCGGAACCTCTACCTCATCCAGTATTTCCCTCACAACGTCCTTGGGGCGTATACCATCCATTTCGTATTCTACCTTCAATACGATTCTGTGAACGAGAACATTTTCTACAACTTCCTTGACGTGATCGGGAATAACATAGTCCATACCTCTTAAAAAAGCAAGTGATCTTGATGCAAAAAGTAGATGTTCCGAAGCTCTTGGACTTGCTCCAAGAAGTATTCTTTCATCCATTCTCGTCTTTCGGGATATTTCGTAAATGTAGTCCAGCACTGGCTCACTCACCTCAACCTTTGAGGCATGATCAATTAACTCAAGTATACTGGCAGGGTTTGTTATTGGTTGAATGCTGTTGAATTCGTTGTATTCCTTTCTTTTGAGTAAAAGAATTTCCTCATCTTTTTGCAGATATCCGATCTCCACTTTCATGAGAAAACGATCAAGCTGAGCTTCAGGTAAATTGTAAATACCCTCATGCTCGACAGGATTCATTGTAGCGATTACCATGAACGGTTCAGGAAGCTGGTAGGTCTTGCCTTCAATAGTTACCTGTCTTTCCTGCATTGCTTCAAGCAATGCTGACTGGGTTTTCGGAGGAGCTCTGTTTATTTCATCAGCCAGAACAATGTTGGCAAATATCGGACCCTTTCTCACTCTGAATTCCCCAATTTTCTGATCAAAAATCATGCTTCCAGTTATGTCTGCAGGCATCAGATCCGGAGTCAGCTGAATTCTGGAAAAACTCAGACCAGTTGCACTGGAAAATGTCTTTGCTATCGTGGTTTTTGCGACTCCCGGAACTCCTTCAATTATAACGTGACCCTTAGAGAGCAATGCCACTGTAAGAAGTTCGAAAACTTCTTTTTTTCCAACAACTGCTTTACTGACCTCATTCTCCAGATTTCGAATAAATTGATTTCCGTCCATAGTTCCCACCAATTTTTGATCCTGTTTTTATTTCATGAATTATCTTTTTAAGCAGATCTGGATCAACCCAGTCAGGAAGATCTTCAAGCAGATCTTCCTCTCTTTTAGAACGCATACTGTAAATTATTTCAAAAATTTTCCTGATGAAGCCGCCTTCAACCACTGCTGCCAGAGCTGCCACAGCTAAGAATATAACAAATGCCTTTTCCTTGTCAAGCTCCCTGTGAACTATTACTGTGCCGGCAAGATATGGATTAAAATCTGAGTGATGAGCTTCATCAAAGTAGAACTTCTTTACGCCAATGTAGGTGATGAGACTTTCTATGAACTGCCTGTTCTCATCAAACATCTCGTTTATTAGAATACTGGGGTCTGAGAGAAGAATAATCTTTCCATTTCCGTATCTGATCTCAGCCATAATTGGATAGCTTCTCATGCTTTCTCCCAAAACACTCACTTTACTGGAAAAAATATTGCCATCTGTTCCAACCAGTGCTGATGGGACGTTAAGAGTGATCCCGTCTGATTTTGAAGTGACCGGAATCCCTTCTATTTTTACAATGATCGGAAACTCCTTTCTCTTGCTGTAAAATATATCTTCCAATGGATTCGAAGAAAATCTTGCATTTACTCCGAGATACATCAGAAGTGTGTTGGCAGTTCCAAAATCGTCGGCGATAAGGACAGTGCCTCCATTTTCAAGAAATGTCCTGACCTCCTCAGCCTCTAATTTTGAAAATACCGTATCCGGACCAACTATTATCAGTGCTCCATTGAGATCTCCGACTCCAACAGAGTTGTACGGATAGATTAAAGGAACAAGTTCTCCTTTCTCATGCAGAAATCTGGCAAATTCAGAACAGCCATTCCAGTCTGTGTTAAACATGCTGAAGTCTGCAGAAGTTTTTATAACAGGAATTGAGACAGGAAGTATCAGAAAAACAAGTCCCAGAAATATCAAAAACGGATACAGGACTCTCATCCAATTCCCTCCATTATTTCGAGAATAAGCCGGATATATAGTTTTTCCTCTTCCGGGCTCAGGCTCTTTTTAGCATAAATCTGTTTTTCATGAAGATCTGTTACCTTCTTGAGCTTGTGATAAAAATCCTCTTTTTCTAAAGCTTCAAGGAGTTCCCTGGGAGTCAGACCTTTTTTGAGATTATACACCCCAACAAGCCTGTTAAAAAGATCAGGATAAGTGTAATCAAGGCTTCTAATTTCCTTTACAATATGATCAGATTTCAAGTCAGTAATTTTGCTACTTTCATCAATTGCTACCTTTTCCAAAACAGTTTCTCTGGTTTTCTTCTTTTTCAGATACAGAAAGACAATTAAAATCACAATCAGTGAGATGACAGCCAGAATATATTCAAATCTCGGTATATAAACGACAGAAAAATTTTCGAAAAAAGAGAAGAGTTCAGAAAATGTATATGGCTCTGAAACTCTTATAATCAGTATATTAGATTCCGATGGCCTGTAAAGGTCATTTCCCTGGAATACTGCTTGAATAGAATACGTTCCCGATTCATTAAATACAAGTGTGGAGTTGAATTCAGATATGGCAATGATTTCTTCAATCACAGTTCCATTTACAACAATCTCAACTGGAATTGCATACTCCACGCCTTTTACATTCCCGAAAATCTTAACTTTTGAACTCGGTGAGATACTTGTTCTGTTTGCCGATATTGTTAGATCCACAGGATATTTAGAAAAAAATACCGAAAAGGTTGTGCTGCTTGCTTCATGAGTTTCAGATCCCTGAAATGAAGCGGAGATGTTCACATACCCTTCCGTTTGTCTTGTGACGTTGAGACCGAAGCTGCCATTTTTTGTAGAGAAAACAGATATTTTCCCATCATACTCCAGCAATATATCAACATTAAGTGGTTTTCCAAAGTAATCCAAAACAAGTCCTTCAATTTGGACAATTTCGTTCAGATATGCGGAATTTTTTCCAGAGAGAAGTATTGATGTTGGAATTTTCGAAACATGAACTCTGACAGTATTTGATCTGATAAACTCATTTTCTTTGACTCCTTCAGCATATATGATATGTTCTCCAGTCTCATTGAAACTGTATCTGAAAATCTCACCTTGAATTGGGAATGTGCTGTCATCGATGTGCAGTGAAAGCGGGGTAGCATTTATTGCAAGTATTCTGATTTCGACAGTCTCACGTAAATAGGGATTGGTATCTGATACACTTACCATAAGTCCCTCAAGTTTCCCGTAATAAAGAATGAGATATTCATAGTAAGATACCAGCTCTTCCGCCTCTTTCAACTTTGTTCTGAGTTTGGATGTGTCGAAATTCAGGAATGCCGTGCCATTCCATATCTCAACATTTTCAATTATATTAACCGAACTCTCAATATTGTCAAGTGCTGTTTTCATTGCAGTTAAAGCAGATAACGCTTCCATGTAACTCTCATAATCAGTTTTATTACTGAAAATTGCTTTTTGATTAAGGAAAAACTGATTTTGCCCCTCTGCAAGCTTTTCAATATTGAGAATTAATGATTTAAACGCAGTAAGCGGTTCTGAAGCATTTGTTTCCACACCCCTCATTTTGTAAAAAATTATTTCCTGCTCTGTGGTCAAGATTTTTGATGTGAGTTTCTGTGACATTTCATAAGCTTCTTCATCTTCATCTACAAAAGCATCAAGAATTCTCTCTGCGTCTGAGATGAATCCTGAATAAAACACATAAATGCCTTCATCGCTGGGGGGAGACTCACTGTAAAGTCTGTGTCTCTCGACATCAGATGCATATGCAGTACCTACCAATATTATGAAGACAAGTACAAGAAATCTTGACATTAACATTGCTGTAAATTACGAAGCAAATGGTATATAAAGTTTGATTTTGATTAAGATTACGATGAAATTCAAGTATGTTGCTGGACTTGCTCTTATCATGGCTGGCACGTTTTTAGCATTCAGAGGTGCTGTTGATGCCAACCAGAGCTTGGTGAATGCAGGAATAGGGGGAATCTTTCTTGGGATTGTTGTCCTGTCTTTTACCACATCAGATTACATTAAAGTAGAATCTTTTAAAAGAGTCGTGGTTCCATATTCCAAATTCACAGCCGGAATTGTTGAATCACTGAATCTGAAGAGAAAATCGATCTATATACCTCCATACAACAATATGCCTGATGGAGGAGTATTTATCCCGGTAAATAACGATTTTGATATCGATCTTGGTAAAATCGACGAAAACACTTTCTTCCTCACAGATACTGGAAGGGAAAGGGAAATGGGTCTGGTTTTCAGACCTCTGGGTGCTGATCTATCCAAAGAATTCCAGAAATATGCTGAAATCGATCTTTTAAATTCTGGTCTGGCTGCTATCGATGCAATTTCGTCTGTGTTGAGAGCTATGGGTCTGGCAAAATCTGTTCACACAGACATAAACGGGGATGCAATTAAAATCTACATTGATGGTATTAGATTCCGTGAAAAATGTACAGATAGATGTGAACAGGTGGCCTGTCCGATTTGCAGTTCTGTTTTAATTTCGTTAGCAAAAGCATTCCAGGAACTTATCTTGGTTGAGGAATTTGAGAAAACTGATAGAGGCGTTATGATTTCAGCCAGAAAAATCGGTGGTGTGGAGAAATGGATGTAGACGACATTATTGTCCTAACTCTCTCCATCTGGGTGTTCATATGCACAGTCATTATTACTGCAGTTGATGCTTATATCACATTGCTGCTAATTGGTCTTCTTGTTGTGGCTGAGATCGGGGGGTACTTCATAAATCCGGAAACAAAAAGAGCCCTGAATTCTGTGATATATTTTATGCTCTTTGTGTTCGCAGTCATAGTTATCAAGAAAATTCTGGAAGTAATTGGATAAAATTTTAACAAAGTATCGCCATCCTAATGATAAAATTTTTGAACATCCCAGAAGTTACATGCCACCAGCGACACATGGCAATATTAATTTCAGAGCTAAAAAAAGATCAAATAACATATCCTGATAGCA
>JALURI010000102.1 GCA_027016965.1 Geoglobus sp. | reverse complement strand
GAAACATTGTAGAAATTTCAGTTTTGAGAATTGGAAGCTGTGAGTGGGTCCGCCCGGATTCGAACCGGGGACCTCCTGCGTGTGAGGCAGGCGTCATAACCACTAGACCACGGACCCGGGATGTTTTTATTTCTGAACCAACATCATGTTTATGATTTTTGTGGTTTGGTCAGCTGTCAATCGGTCAGGATCTGACGGCAGTATTATTAACATCGTCTGACATCCAAGATAATAGACCATGGTGCTGAAACGGGATAAGAGATTTGAGAAAAGAATCGCCGAGAAAAGAATAGATTTTCTGCTGGATCTGGCAGATCAGAAAAAATATGAGGACTATGAGCTTTCAAGGCGATACATCGAACTTTCAATCAGAATTGCAAAAAAATACAGAATACGACTTGGAAAAAGGAAGCTCAGGTTCTGCAAAAAATGTCATTATCCATACAGAGGGGACAGAATGAGGATCAGAATCAGCAAAGGGGTTGTGAGAATCGCATGCGTAAATTGCGGAAACATAAGAAGGTTCAGAATAAAGTAATACGTGAGTTCAGTACAGCAAAATTTAAATTAAAAAATTATATCCAGAAAATTTAATGAGTTTTGAGACTGCATTATCACCTGAAGAAAGAAAAAGATACTTGGCACTTGTTAAAAATTACCAGCTTTCTCCATCAGTTATTGATTTTGTTGAACGCTACGAGGCGGTGGGGGGGGCGAGATAGGTTTCTTTGGAAATGGGTTGGAGCCGTATTTACAAATTCAGGGGTTACTCTTTCATCTGTAGAAAAGGACCATTGGAGGAAAATCACAGATCTTAAAATATTGTTGACAATGATTGATGTAATAATCGATGACACTGCAGATAGAGAAAAGGATTGGAAAAAAACTGCCAAATTATCAGATATTATTTTAAGAGGAGGTCATCCAGAAAATCAGATTGAAATATTTTTATTGGATCTATGGAGGTACATCAATTCAGAATTGAAAAATTTGCCTGCATACAAATACTACAAGACTCTTTTCCATTTTGATCTCATCCAAATGATTAACTCAATGTATTATTCATGCCTCATAAACCAGAACCTTCATCTTCTCAACTTCACAGAAAACAGAATACACACAGCTCCAAACATGATCATCTATCTTTACGTTGATGTCGATCTGATGGCATCTCCATCTTTTGACAGAAACGAACTTGGAAGGCTCAGAGAAATGCTGTGGTATGTACAGCAGATGGCAAGAATAGGCAACTGGATAACAACATGGAAAAGAGAGTTGAAAGAAGGGGATTTCAGTTCAGGAGTTTTTTCATATGCCATATCTGAGGGTATTTTGAGATCTAAGGAGCTCAGGAAGCTGGATGAAAGCGAGATCATAAGTAGAATTGAAAATTCTCAAGTTATAGAACAGCTGTTCAGTATATGGAAAGAAAATCAACAAAGAGCACTCTCTATTTCCGAAAATCTAAAATCAGTTGATGGTTTAGCTTTTTTAAAAGGATTTGAAAATCTCATGAAATTCCATCTTGCAAGTGAGGGATTCAAATAGACTAATCTTTGAAGCTTTTCAGGCTGTAAAGTATCCTCAGCTCCTCAACCCCATCAAGCTCCCTTGCTCTATCAGCGATCTTCTCAATTATCTCCCTGTTCACAGCATGAACCATGAAGTAGATCGGATATTTCCAGTTCTCAGGTACATCCCTCTGTACAAGATGTGTGATCTCCGGAATCTCTTTAAGAAGTATCTCGGCAACCCTCTCGGGCTCTTCAGTTCTTATCAGGTTCATTCCATTCTCCTTAAATCCAGCATTCTGACCATTGAGAACGGCATAGAAGTCCCTCACAACTCTCTTCTCAATGAGCTCTGAAATCATGTCTGCAAGTTCGCTTTCTGAATATCCGTACTTTTCTGCAAACACCCTGAAAGGTCTCTCCTCAATACTGAAATTCATTTCCATATCTCTGAGCATTCTTCCATCCAAGCCGAGATCATCAACCTTTGGAACGTCTTTCTCAGCTTCAGTTCTTGGGCTGTAGGAAACACCTCTGATGAGGTCGTACTTCACATCCATCTTGTACACCCTGACACTGGGCAAAATGACATAGCTCTCGATACCACACTCTTCCATCAGAGTGTCAACTCTTCTGACAAGCTCTTCTCTGCTTGCAGCTTTTAAGGTGAACCAGATGTTGTAAACATCATGCTCCCTCAGAAAGTTGTGCTTCACACCTTTCTCGCTGTTTATAGTCTCCACAGCTCTCTGAAGGTTATTTTTTACCTCTGCGCCAACAAGAGCAGCATGGCTTATTCCCCTGAATGCCTTGTAGTTCAGTTGAGGTCCAATCTTTTTCACCACACCCTCTTTCAGGTATTTTTTAAGCTCTTCAATAACATATTCAGCAGATCTGCCAATGCTTTCGGCGAGGTCTTCAAAAGGAGTCTCGCAAATGGGCATCTCATACTGTGCCTTCATCAGAAGCTCTTTATCCAATAACACCACCTCAGAAGTTTATCCTGACAATCTTATCATCAATCTCTCTCTTCCCCTCAAGATACTCATTCAGATACCTAAGTGCAAAATCCTTTGCCTCCTGAACTTTTCCTGCCTTCACGAGTCTTCTGAATTCCTCATCACAGCTAACAGCAAAGTACATCTTCATTCTCACAGCTATTGGAATATCATTCTCCTTCATATGCCTTTTCAGAAAATCCATTGCTCTCAGCAGATTCAGGGTTTCCTCATCATTTTCAAGCATCTCAGCAATTCTGTCTCTCACAAGCCTCGCAACAATTCCGCTCTTTCCCTCAGTTGTCACGGCAAATTTAATTCCTTCAATCTCACCCTCAAATGGCACAACCACCTCTGTTTTCTCCGCATCATTGGCAAGGTTAACCAATGCTCTGTGCTCTCTCGCAAGCCTGATAACAGCATCATTAACCCCAACATAAGGAATTGCAACGGTGACAAGATTGCACCATTTTATGTGTTCTTCAAGAAGGTTTTCATCTCTTGCATCGCCCTTTACAAGCTCAACATCCAGATTCTTAAGCTCTTCAGAAAAATCCAGGCTAAGAACTCTCACATTGGCCCCATATTCCCTGAATTTTCTTGCTCTGCTCGTTCCCACACCTCCACCACCAATGATCAGAATGTTCTTTCCCCTGAATTCTACGTAGAGGGGCATCCTCAAATGCACCACCAGAAGAGAATGAGGGGGAGGTTAAATAAACTTATCTAAGCCAGAAATTCAAGAGCTTCTTTCCAGCCTGCTTTTTCATGAACAATCATTGAAATTGCCTGAGTCATCTTCCTTGGATTTTCAGCCTGAAAGATGTTTCTACCTATCGCAACCCCTCTTGCTCCAGCCTCCATCGCCATGTCAACCATCTTGAGAATGTCTTCGATGCTGTCCATCTTCTCACCTCCAGCAACAACAACAGGAACAGGGGAGCCCTCAACAACTCTTTTGAAAGACTCGACACTCCCTGTAAAGTTTGTTTTCACGATGTCTGCTCCCAGCTCTGCTCCAACCCTCACAGCAAGAGCCACAGCCTTCTCATCAAACTGATTCAGACCATTTCCTCTTGGATACATCATCGCAAGCAACGGCATTCCCCACTCTCTGCAATCTCTGCTTATTCTGCCAAGCTTAATGAGCTGTTCTGCCTCGGTGTTGCTTCCAACATTTATGTGAACACTCACCGCATCTGCCCCAAGCTTTATCGCCTCCTCAACACTCGCAACAAGAACCTTTTCATTTGGGTCAGGAGCAAGCTTTGTTGATGCTGAGAGATGAAGAATCAGCCCGACATCCTTGCCATATCCTCTGTGTCCAAAAGCAACGACTCCTTTATGCACCACAACAGCATTCGCTCCACCCTCAGCAACCTCATTTATCGTCTCTCTCAGATCGACGATTCCCTTTATTGGGCCCATGCTCACTCCATGATCCAATGGAACAATCACTGTGTTTCCACTTTTTCTGTTTATTATTCTTTCAAGTCTGATTCTTTTACCTATCTCCATCTATCATCACCTTGTCAGTTTGAGACACAGTAGCAAAGATTTATAAATGTTTTGCTTTTTTAAATATTCCACAAGTTAGAGATATTACGCATTATCTGCAAAATAGTTAAATCACGGAAAAATTCCCGGGCGATATGTACAGGGGACTGACACTGATCTTTGGCTTTTTCTTTCTGGGTGAGTTCATTTCAAACACAGCCAATCTGATGATTCCGGGAAGCGTTCTCGGGATGATTCTACTTGCCGTAGCACTTTTCTCAGGCACTGTGAAGGCTGATTGGTGTGAGAGAGAAGCAGAGTTCTTCGTCAGGCACATGAGCATTCTCTTCGTTCCTCCGGGAGCGGGAGTTATACTGTACCTCGATCTGATTAAGTCAGAGCTTCTGCCCATAACTGCTGCACTTTTCATCAGCTTCTTCGCGACCCTCTTAGTTACTGCCAAGGTCGTGGAGGTGCTGAGATGAACCCGTTTGGGATTTTCATCACAATAAGCCTGTACTATGCATTCACAGAGCTATACGCCAAGAAGAGGGTGTTCATTCTGAATCCTGTACTGCTAACGATCCTGATTATAGTCCTGATTCTGAAGATTTCTGGAATCAGCTACGATTACTATAATGAAAGCGCCAGGATACTGACATTTCTGCTCGGTCCAGCAGTTGTGAGCTTAGCCATTCCGCTGTACAGACAGAGAGGGTACATACGCAGATATTCAAAGCAGATATTCGCGGGGATAGTTGTTGGCGGGCTGATGGCCATTGTGAGTGCTGTTTTCGTCATCACTCTGTTGGAAGGAAGCGATGTGGTTGCAAAAAGCATAGCCCCAAAGAGCATTACAACAGCCATAGCGATAGATGTGAGTGAGAAGATTTCGGGAATTCCGTCGCTTACTGCTGTGATTGTCATCATTACGGGCATCATGGGAAATGCCGCAGGAGTTGAGATCATGAACGCTGCAAAAATAAAAGACAGAGTTGCAAGGGGACTTGCAATGGGCGTAACATCTCACGGACTGGGTACTGCAAGGATTATTCTCGACGATGAGGTCAGCGGAGCTGTTAGCGGTCTTGGAATGGCTCTGAACGGGATATTCACGTCTGTGATTCTGCCATTACTGGCAGTTCTTCTGTTTTAGCTTTCACCCATTACCCTCTTTATTGCATTTCTGAGCTTCTCTGCAATCACCTTTCCATCAACCTTTCCGCGAAACTCCTTCATTACCAGTCCCATCAGAGGTTTGAACGCGTGCTCACCTCTATCTTCTATAAACTCTCTCTTCTCCTCAATCAGCATTGCTATGTAATCGTCCAGATTATGTGATGGAGAAAGTCTTGCGAGAATTTCCTCTTCTCCAACCTTTTCCTGAGTTAAGATTTTCAGTACCTCTTCTGCTCCCTCTTTGGCTATCTTTCCGTCCCTTATGAGTGAGAGTGTCAGTCTGAAGTCCTCTCTTCCGAGATTCTCAACGTTGTAGCCCTCCTTTTTCAGCTGAGAAGGTATGATATGCAAAACCCTTGCAGTAATGCTCGCTCCGATGCTGTCTGCAAACTCTTCAAAAATCTCTGCATATCTGGGATCTGCCATTATCGTCACAAGATCTTCTGAGAGCCCGTATCTCTCAACATATCTCTTCGCCCTATCCTCTATCGACTCGGGAATCTCAATGCTCCTTAGTTTTTCGTCTATCACGACTGGAGGCACATCCGTTTCGGGATACATCCTGGCAGCTCCTGGTAGTGGTCTCAGGTAGGATGTGGTTCCATCATCATTCGCCTTTCTGGTTTCCTCAGGAACACCATGAAGACAGAACTCAGCTCGATCAATTATTCTTAGCAGAGTATTTTTTACCCTCTGCTCGTCTCCGGATGCTATGAGTATCGCATCACCCTCTTCCGCTCCAGCAGCACTCCTCAGTTTCTCAACCTCCTCCTGAGTTATGCCGTATGCTGGAAGTTCGTCTGTGTGGAATATGCCTCCAAGTCCAAAGGTTTTTGCTATGTCAGCAAACTCGGTTCCAAGTCTCCTTCCAGGCTGAATCTCCATCCCAATCAGTCCTGCAAAGCCTTCAAGCTTTATCGCCATTATTGCTTTCGTTTTTTTCAAAATCTTCGACTTCGTGTTTTCAAAAACGTGTTTGACGTCGAACACTTCCCTGCATACTCTCGCTCCACGCTTCTGGAGCTCATCTCTGATTTTCAGCAGATTAACCTGCCTGATCGCCTCGTACTCCACTATCCTGTCGAGGATATCCACATCCTGCACTCCCTTGATCTCAACTCTTGCACCCTCCCTGATGGAAATGTTAACATCCTGTCGTATCGTGCCAAGCCCCCTCTTGACCTTTCCCGTGCTCCTCAGAATCATTCCGAGCTTTCTTGCTGTTTTCTTCGCAAGCTCTGGTGAATCAATGTCAGGCATCGTGCCAATCTCAACTAAGGGAATTCCGAGCCTGTCCAAGGAGTAAACCACCTCATCCCCCTTCTCCTCTATCTTCTTTGCAGCCTCCTCCTCGATGCACAGCGTTGCAATTCCAATCCTTTTACTGTCAACCTCAATGTATCCGTCAAAAGCCAGCAGAGCTGTTCTCTGGAAGCCAGTCGTGTTGCTGCCATCTATGACAATTTTCCTCATCACATGCAGTTCATCAACAAGCTCCATGTTAAGCATCCTGGCGATCTGAATACCTATCAGCAAAGCTTCATGATTTATCTCCGTAGGAGGTTCTTCATCTGCCTCAACCAAGCATGTGGTGTCATAAAACTTGTAAACAAACTTCCGGCTCCTCATTACTTCCTCCTTTGCAGCCCTGTCCTCAGTTCCAAGTTCACTCCTCTTGAGCCTGAGATACCGGAAAAACTCAAAATCCGCCTCCTCTACATCCCTCAGCTCAGTAGGGCAGTTGCAGAAGAGCTTGTGCTCGGTGTCAAGCTGCTGGTGGATCTCTATGCCAACCCTGAGTCCAAGATTAGCGTAATTCATCAGAAACAGAAAATGCAGGCAGGATATTAAGGTTTTCTGTCCTTGGGAATATTTGTATGGCAGGCTTAAAAGACCCTCAAACACTCTTGAGAGAGTGATGGGGTATGGATTCAGGATGGGTCCTGAGGTTTATTCGGAATTTCTCAAAGTCCTCAACGTCTGACGGAAGCCATTTATATTTTCTGGGAAACACAGACTATGGTCGAGGTCGTTGTCAACGGGATTAGGGCAAGCTATGATGTAAGGGGCGAGAAGGGAGTTCTGCTGTGCCCTCCCCACCCACTGATGGGAGGTAACAGGTTCGATATAAGGTTAGAGAGAATATGCTCCGCACTTAACAGATCAGGATTCTCCACACTTCGCTTCGATTACAGGCAGCCCTTCAGAAATGGCACTGGAGAGGTAGAGGATGCAAGATACATGCTGCTCTATCTGAAAGAAAGACATGAGTTTGTTTCTGTTATCGGGTATTCATTCGGTGCTGTTGTCTCCAGCAACATCGCAAATGAGAGTGACGCTCTCGTTCTGATTTCTCCGTTAAGGAAATTACACGAGATAGAGTTGAAGGACTCTGAAGTTCCAAAACTGATCATTTATGCAAGCTATGACGATATCGTAAACGTTGATGAGTCAAGAGAGATTGCAGGTATGCTGAGTGATCCAAAGAGGATCGTAGAACTTGAAACGGATCATTTCTACACAGGAAGGATGGATTCTCTTGTGAAGGAGATCTTGGATTTTCTCACAGGATTGTAGTCCGATCCATGAGTACTTGGGAAAGGTTTTTAAAAGCTCGTAACAATACATTATGATAACAATGATAGAAAATGTCCGGTCTTCTCAGGAGGGAAAACTCAGTCTCGATTTACTGGTAGGGTTATCAATTTTTCTGATGTCATTTATCATCATCTCCCAGCTTATTTCCGGAATGTTTGGCGATGTGAGAAGTGAAATATCTTTATCCCATGAATCCTACAAGGTTGCCGTAATCCTTGCAGAGATGACGGGTAAGTGGAGCAACGGTACCAAAAACGGAACAGACTGGGAAAACAACTGGTACAAAAGCAATGTTTTTTTCCTTCCCGGTCTGGCTAAAAACCCGGGTGTGCTGGATTACAAAAAAATTGTAGAATTTCAGAATGCAACAAATTCCGATTACGAACGTATGAAGGAGCTTTTAGGACTTAAAACACCTGACAGCAATTATAACTTCCATGTGAGTCTCGAGACACTGAATTCAACCCCCTACAATCGGGAACTGGTACTCGACATTTTCGGGTTGCCTTTGCTTGATGCCGGAAAAGACATCCCCCAAATCCAGCTTGTGAGATTTGAAAGAATAGTCCAGATATACGACTACGCAAATGTTTCGAGTCCCACAATTGTTGCGGGAAAGGCTGTGGCAAAACTGGTGGTGGTAGTATGGTGAGGGGGCAGATGATGACACTCGAGGGAATCATGGGTGCACTTCTCCTGATTCTGGTAACGTATACTCTTTTTCAGAGTTCCCTTGTTATATCTCCCCTCTGGAGTGAATTCAGTGATGCCCAGCTCAAACAACTGACATACGACTCTCTGAGAATTCTTGATGGTAACTCAAGTTTAAACGACTCACTAAAGGGAATGTTGCTGTCACTTAACAGTTCATTCACTCCAAATCAGGAATTTATAAACTCACTGGAAAAATTAATCCGTCCTGCAAACTACAGACTCGAAATATACTGGGTAAATGATTCAAAGGTTGAGAAGGCGGTTCTTGTTGATAACATGCCCACTCCTGAAGCTGTTGCTGCAAGCAGGATTGTTGTGCTGAAAAATGGAGATTTGAACCCTTCATCACCATTTTACAAGTCGGGGGTGAAGAGCTACACCCCTGTTGTTGTTGAGGTGAGGCTGATAACATGGAGAGCATGAATGAAAGAGGCCAGGTGATCATACTCTTTGCACTCATAGTTTCGGGAATAATCATAAGTCTCTCAGTCATTCACGCCCAGAACCTTCTTGCAGGAATGGAAAGTTCAAGAACCATAATGGTTTTTCCAAAAGAAGAGATCAGAAATCTCCGAGATATTGTGGAGACAGAATTTGTAAATGAAATGGGATTGAAAAAATACGAATTTGATGAGTTCACATACAATGTGAGCAAAGACGTCAGGCTACTTTATGCCCAGAAGGGTAGCTACGCTGAGATAACTGTTTTTGCAAGCTATCCTTCAGATATAACAAACACAGTCTCTTACTTCAACATCAGAATCACATATATTGGAGGGGGAATTGAGTACAATGATACAACCCTCTGCAGACTGGAGGGATGCGTATGAATCAAAAAGGAGTATCAATACTTGTTGAGTACCTCCTGCTTCTTTCAATAGTCTCATTTTTCGTTATACTTATGAGCATTCAACTAAACGAACAACTCAAAGAAGTTCAGATCAGCAAGGTAATCGAAAATCAGTTTTCAGACATATCTGCAGAAATATCCTCCCAGCTTGTTGATATCGCCAGCATAGCTCCAAGTAATGGCTATGTGAGGGCAAAGATATACATGCCCGACAGAATTGGTGACAGGGAATATTATGCAGGATTTACTCAGGTAAACAACTCCACCTACATCTACATTGAATCTGATGATGAAAAATACCAGAAATATCTTGGAATCGGAGCCACAACTCTATACTTCCAGACAAGCGGTATTACCTACAGCCTTTCAGAAGAACACAGAATGGAGTACACAAAGAGGACTGTGGTATATCCAAGTGCAGTTCTTCTTTTAAGACCTTCCATAATTTATGCAAATCTCACTTCTCCCGGTGAGGTTATTTTAGATGTCTCAAAGTCCTCAGCTTACGGATGGTGGACTTGGAAAATTAAGCTGTGGAACGGTACAACAATATCAGGTGATATGGGAGATGGAACATACACACTGAAAGTTGTATGGAACCCGACAGAGTTTTCCACCGACTGCACGTACTTTTCAACAAATCTGACAGCATTCTGCAATGTCTCCCTGACTGTAAGTGACATCACATACAATCTGAATGATACAGATAACACAACCCTCGTTATCACCCAAAACACATCTACAAATCCTGATCTTTACATAAGAAAATTTGTAATACCCCCCCAGGTGGCTCCAGGTGAGCCATTTGAAATTCATGTTTTTATTCAGGGAAGAGGTTTCATAACCGGAGGTCGTGGAGCAACACTTTCTGTTGTCCATGTAATCGACACATCAGGAAGTATGAATGGACAGACCATGTATGATACCTTTACAGGATATATAACCCCAACAGTCTGGAACGTTCCCATTGATGTCGATTCCTCTTTCCTCGGAAAAAGAATTTATATAGAATTTTACACAACAGACGACCTGTCTCCATGGTGGGATGGGCTTGACAAAGATGATGCAATTCTTGCAAAGGTTGAACAGGCAGATGGAGATGTGTGGTATGCAAATGGTGAGCTTGGAAGTCTGAACGGCAGATACTTCTACGATTCATATGTAAGCTCAAGCGAGATCGGAACATGGAATCTGAGCGTACTTGCAGCTGTCCCAGAAAAGTCGATCCCTCTCACAATCAATGTTTATCGGTATGACGGATACTGGAACCTTGTTTACACAACTACAACAACCTACACTGCAAATTATAGCACCGAAACAATAATTCTCCCTGAAAACTACACCCGGAATGATCAGTATGAATATCTCATTGCAAAGCTCAACTCACCTTACTATTCTGACTTCAGAGCATGGATCTCCTATTCCACAATCCTGGATTACTGCTACGATTACTGGGGGTATCCAACCTACTGTCAGGAGTCTCCAGCTCCTGCAACAAACTACACATACTACGTTGTTCCTTATGCATTCGATGCATATCTCTACGAAGGTGAGGCAAGCATCCAGAAACTTGATTCTTCGAGAATTGCAGCAATAACTTTTGACGGCATTCTTGAAGATTCAGATCTCGTGGGTCTGGTAGATTACTCCTACTACGCTGTCAAGCACCCTGTAAACACCTCACCATATCTCACATATCTCACAACCAATGAAACCGCTGTTGATGAGGAGATAAAGGATCTCGATCCTTCCGGTGCTACAAACATCTACCATGCTTTGAATCAGGCAAAAGAGGTACTGCTTGAAAACACATCAATAATTTCAGGAACAACGCCCATAATAATTTTGATGAGTGACGGAGAGCCAACATGGGGAAGTTACTCCTGGGACCCATCTGATCCTTACAACGATCCAGAATGCGATGGCGCCTCTTACTGCTCAAGTGGAGCCAATAGAGCAATAGATGAGGCGAACAGCATAAAGAACACTACAATTGGAGGGGAGAACATTACAATCTGCACCATAGCATTTGGCTACGATGCCAATGAAGCATTCCTCCAGCAGATTGCAAGTGAAAAGCCAGATGGATCCAAGTGCTTCTACTCTGCAACCAATTATCAAGAGCTTATAGATGCTTACAGGGACATATCCACAACATTCAGGCTTTCCGCAAAGAATGTGGTAATAACAGACATTCTGCCCACAGGTCTCGAACTGGTGGGAACTCCAAGCGTATCTGTCAGTGGAAATGCTACTGTATCAAGTCCTGTGGTATTCAACACAACCCAGGGGACTGGAATACAGGTCAATGCTTCTGAAATATACATCAACGATGAAATTGAGCTTGTATTCCAGGCAGTTGCCTACAAACCCGGAGATTATCCGCTTGATGTCTGGGGTCTGAGTAACGTGACATATGAGCCATATCCATTTACAGGAAACATACAGGTGTACAATCTTACCGTTCTCTCAGGAAGAGTTTCAACAGCAGAAAAGGCGGTGGTGGAGATCTCATGACATCCGAGGTTGTTGGAGGGGTTGTGATACTGTTTATCATATCGCTTACAGTTGGAATGCTCTTTGTCTATTCCCAGCCTGTGCTGTTTAAAAGCAAGGATACTCTGCTGGAAAAGGACGCATATTTTTCAGTCTTAGACATAAATGAAAAAATAAACCAGGTTAGATTTGGCATGGAGCCGAGTGCAATCATGAAAGTTCATCTTGCCGACTATTCAGTCACATTCAGGAATGAACCTGTCCTCACAATTAACGGAACATCCTACAATGTCTCATCAATTGTTTTTTATGGCAATAACTGGGAGATCACAATGGAAAATGGAGCAATAGTGGGTAAGTGGGGGAGCAATACTGAGCTGCTCTCAGCACCTCCTGTCTATTTAAACGGAAAAACACTGACCATGCCGGTAATATCGTTCAACGGGAGTGTTTCAGCAGGTGGTGAGGGTTACGTAACCTTGATAATCTCACAGGAAAACAATACTCTGATCAAAACCGGTCCTGCTGATATACGAATTAAAAGCAGTAACTATCAGATATGGCAGGATTTCTTCCAGAATATTGGTTTATCCCCGACTGTTAGCGGTGATGAGGTAAGGGTTGTTGTAGAGGACTCATATATAGTCCTGTACAGGGTGAAGATAGAATGAACTCGAAGGCAGTATCTGATGTCCTCGGATACATACTGATAATGGGAGTTGTTATTGCAGCCATATCCATGGTTTTCATGAAAACAAATGAGATGGTGGACAATACAAGCAAGATGTTCATTTCAGAGGGTTTGAGACAGAGCTTCAAGAGAATTCTCAATGTCATTGCAATCTCAACCTACGGTGGTGCACCACTTCAGAGCATTCAGGTAGAATTGCAGGGAGGCTCTTTCTGGCTGACTAATGAGACCAAAATAAGGATTGATGTAGGTACAACAACAATTGAAGAATATCCAGGATCTCTGAATTACCGGTATGAGGATTTCATGGTATCTCTTGAAAATGGTGCTGTCTGGGAGGAATTCTATGACTACAAAAACCCGGTTGAAGTTCCCAGGATCTTTATCCAAACAACATTCGCAAAAGGCTCCTCATACTCCACAAAAACTGTTGCCGTTGTTGTAATCAACAAGCTTGTTGGAGACGTTTCAATCAGTGGTAAAGGTCCGGTAAAACTGATCTTCAATACAACTTCAGTCGATGTTACAACAATGGATGTCTCGGAAACAATGAACATAACGGTAACCTCACCCTATGCAGAGCTGTGGTATGATTTCTTCGATTCACTTTCTGGGGATGCTTATCTAAACACGTCAACAAACACAGCAAAGCTCAGTGTTTATGTGGACAAAGTGGTGATAACTGAATACACAACCGAGATCAGAGCAGAAACGTGACTATATTTTCATTTTTTTAACATCCACAAGTGAGTTTTTTCCCGCATGGATGTTCAGCTTACCTGCATACTCATTGACATATGCGTTAAGCACTATCACCTCATCTCCTGGGGCTATAACATCAGCATACTCTATCTTGTCATCCCACAGAACGAGAGATGTAAATCTGTTTCCGTCTGTAATGTCAAAAACAGCCATCTTTCTTCCGTTTTTTGTCTTTTTGATCCCGTCCATTCCTGCAATAAAACCCCTAACCGAAACACCACTTCCCTTTTCAATTTCAGATACTGTTTTTATTTCCGATTCAACAATTTCAAAGGAGATGTAATCTGCAGAACTGACATGATATCCGCTCTCACCTCTTCTGCATAACGTCTCCACTCTCATTCCCGGAAAAATGTCATTTATAGCGATCTCATACGCTTCATCCCAGAAATAAACTGAAATAACTCCTGAATCATTTTTCACATCAATTCTGCAGTACCTCTTCTCCTGAATCATCTTTTTAGAAATAACAACTCCTGTGATTTTTTCAAGCCCCGATGTTTTTTCTGTCTGAATTTCCCTTTTCATTCCAAGGCTGTATTCAGCCAGCAGAACTGCCGTATCCTCATCAAGTAATCCGCCAAAATGTTCCTTGATTTTCTCAAGTCTTTTCTCAAATTCCATGTTAATCCCAGAAGACTCTCGATCTTATATAACTCTTTTCAGCCTCAAGCAATGCTTTGAGAAAGCTCCTCTCATCCGGATGGAAATTTCTCAGAATCTTTGAGGCTGTATCTGGACCGATTCCGTAGGTGTTCAGTGCGTAAACAGCTCTTTTGCCATGGACCATGACGATATTTGCAATTCTGTAGAGCTCGTTCTTGCTCATCTCATTCAATTTTCTCCTCGCACTGAAAACAGCAACAAGTCTTGAACTGCATCTGGGACATTCAAGTCTGTCAATCATGCTCACCTTAAGGGTTAGGTGATAACTGCAGTTCAGGCAGTAGAAGTGGCAGTATTCCTGTTCGATTCTCTGTTTGAGTGTATCAATTATGGCTTCAATCGGTCTTGATGAGAGTAGAATGTCAAAGCTCTGTCTCGATGATGAAAGCCCGACAGGTGTGGATGTGTGATACATGCGTATTTCAAATTCATCAAGATTGCTGAGGAATTCCAGGATTTTCTCAGCATCTATTTTCTCAAGAAGGATTTCTCTCATAGCCTCCCTGAAAATTGGTGTATCATAGAGCTTTTGAATGAGTCTTCTCACGTTGATCCTGCTCATCTCAACTTCCTTGCTTAAATAGCCTGTTTTTCTGGCAACGTTGAGCATTTTCCACTGAAACAGTTTTGTATCAACAACAGCTCTTTCAAGAAGGTCCTGAAGACCATCTCTGTCAATTCCCTTGAGAGACAGCAGTATTTCATTTACCTCATCAACACTGGCTGGAGTTATCTTTATCCTGTAAGGGTCTATCTCCACTCCGGCATTCCTTCCCCTTTTTGCAGAAACAAGCAGAGCAATAACCCTTCCGAGTCCCTCATTTGTTTTGTGTCCGAAGCATGCGTTTACTATCACTGTATCGTCATCTCCTTCTATGATAATCCTTCTGTCATCTGGAACAGCATATCCCCTTTCCATATGCTCTTTAAGAACTTCAACAACCTTTTTTGCGGCGTTCTCATCCATTTCGTACGATTCCATCAGATTGATGATAGCATCTTCATCTCTTCCGATTCTGATGTAATCCGAAACAATTCTCCTCAATTTTCCAACATCCTGAGCAACCTCAAACGGAACAGGTATTTCTTCTCCTGTCCAAGAAGGTGCATCAGCATCTTTTTCAGCTGGAGCAACCCTGACAAAGGTGTCAACGCTCAGTATTCTCCACACCTCTCCCTTCATTGAAAAAAGCTCACCTGTGAAAGTTTGAAGGAAGGACTCATCAAGCACTCCAATAATTTTGCCTGTTGTTATGTCCCTGACTGGATAGTGCTTCTCATCCGGAATCATGGATATGTTCTCGTAAAAGTACCTGCGAGTTTTTCTTCTCGCTTTGATCTCGGATCCATCAAAATCAACAACTCTCAGATCGTTCAGGTAATTGCAGAACTCTACCATGAAATCGTAATCCAGATCTCTAAACGGGTAAGCTCTTTTTATTATTCTAAAAGCGTCATCAAGAGTTATTCTGCCATATTCAAGGGCAAATGCGGAAATCTGATTTGCAAGAGTATCGAGGCTGGTCTCATGGATCTCTGTTTTCTCGATCAGTCCCTCCTTCGCCCTCCTCACAATCACAGCAGACTCCAGAATCTCATCAAAGTTTCCAGCTATGATGTAACCCCTTGATATCATATCAATTCTGTGTCCACTTCTTCCAACTCTCTGAATGAGCCTCTTCACCTCTCTTGGACTGTTGTACTGAATAACACAGTCAACATGTCCGATGTCTATTCCGAGCTCAAGTGATGAGGTGCATATGAGAGCCTTTATCTCTCCGTTCATGAATTTCCTTTCATTTTCTATTCTAACATCCTTTGAGAGGGAGCCGTGATGGACCTCTGTATTCATTATTTTCTTAAGTCTCAGTGCGAGAGCCTCAGCAGTTTGACGAGTGTTCACAAATATGAGCACTGATCTATGCTTTTCTGAAATTTCCTTTATTTTCAGCAGTTCGGAGGCAAGGACAGGATCGATTCCAAGTTTTATAGAAAGTTCTCCCGAATCATTGTTTTCAGATGGCTTTGTTATCCTATAGGAGTACTTTTTCTCTCCATGATGGTAAATCAGAGCGTCACAGCCCATGAACTCCATTATCCTGTCGGCATCGCCAACTGTGGCAGATAAAGCAACGATCTGAAAATCTGCATACTCCCTTAGCCTTTCAAGGGCAACTGAGAGCTGTGTCCCCCTCTCACTCTCCGCAAATTCATGAATCTCATCAACAACAACAAACTTCACATTTTTAAGAGCCTTTCTTAAATTTTTGCCAAGAAAAAGAAGCTGAAAGGTTTCAGGAGTGGTGATGAGAATCTGGGGTGGCTTAAGGGACTGTCTCCTTCTTTCACTTTCTCCTGTATCTCCATGTCTGACAGCTATGCTTATCTCAAGCTCATTGGCAATTTGTTCTATCCTTCTGAGCATGTCTCTGTTAAGAGCTCTGAGAGGGGTTATGTAGATCAACGCAATTCCCGGATAGCTATTTTCAATAATTTTCTCAATAAGGGGTATGACTGCAGCTTCAGTCTTCCCACTTCCAGTTGGAGCAATAATCAGACAGTTCTTTCCTGCTTTTACTTCCGAATATGCCTTTTTCTGAAGTTCATTTAGCCTGTCAATTCCATACTTATTCAGGGCAGCGGCGAGTCTGGCATTCATCTGGAAGGTAAAGTTAGAAGGTGATGTTTTTAACTGTTCTGCTGAAAGTTTTACGGCAACTCATCTCAATTTCAGTTGGAAAATTTGAGATCACATTTCCATTTCAAAAAGTCTCAGCTGGCTTATCCTGCTGAAATGCTTCGTATTCTTTGTAAGAAGAGAGGCTTTATTCTCTACCACCACACCGGCAATTAACGCATCACGAACGTCAATAGCTTTTCCAGCTGATTCGAGTTCTGCAATTATTTTAGCTGAAATCATGGCAGATTTTTTAGTAAGATCAGATATTTCAAGCCTCTCTGCAAGCTCATCAACCGCCCTGATATTGCCAGCTCTTCCTGTTTTGTATGCTCCAAAGTATAGCTCAAAGAGGTTTATTGATGTTGTTGCGAGATCATATCCTTCCTCAAGTTTGCCAACAATACTGACAGTCTCTTTTTCGCCTCTAAGGAAGTCTATTAAAATGTCAGAGTCTAAATAGATCTCCAACTTTTCCACCTCCTTCCAAGTGATTCCATTATTTCTTTCAGTTCTTCATCGCTAACTTCCCATGAACCAGCAAGATCGCTTATTTTCCTTTTCATAAGAAAATTTATGGCATCCTCAATTGAAACGGGTCTTTTGAGCTCGTACTGAAGTTTTCCTGCAAATTCAACGAGCTTTCTGTAAGTTTTCTCGGACAATCTTATGGATTTTGTAGACATAGTATTAATTATGGAAAAAGCAGTATTTGTAGTTTTTGACGGCAGTTTAACAAAGAGCTACTGAATTACAGTAGCTATCCCTCAGCCTTCTTCCTTATAACAACCTTCCACTCATCCTCTCCAATCTTCTCAACCTTCAGAACCTCATGCCCCTCTGCCTGCACACTTCTCGGCACATCTCTTACAGCAGGTTCATGATCAAAGATGACCTCAAGAATCTCCCCCGGCTCAACATCCTCCAAGGCAACCTTTGTCTTGACAAATGTGAAGGGGCAGACCTCCCCTCTCAGATCAACTCTTTTCATAGCTGACAGCTCTCCGCATACTTTTCCGGAATTATCTCTTTAACTCTCCCGCTACATACAGGACATTCGGGATTTTTTCTGAGCTTTAATTCTGTGAAATCCATTGTAAGGAGGTCAACATGGAGCATTCTGTTGGTCAGTGGCTCCCCTATGCCAAGTATCAGCTTTATTGCCTCTATAGCCTGCAATGTTCCAAGAATGCCAACTGTTGCGCCAACAACTCCAGCCTCCTGGCATGTTGGTACACTTCCAGGGGGAGGAGCATGGCTGAAGACACATCTGTAACATGCTGACTCATCTGGCACTATGGTCATTATCTCCCCTTCAAATCTCAGAACTGCTGCATGTATCAGAGGAATTTTTTCAATTACACATGCATCATTCAGCAGAAATCTGGAAACAAAGTTGTCTGTGCAGTCAAGAACCACATCGTAGCCTTTGACAACCTCTCTCACATTCTCAGGATCGAGATGAAAGGTATAGACTTCAGCCCTTACATCAGGATTCAGCTTCTCTACAAATTCTTTAGCTGATTCTGCTTTGTTTTTGCCGAGATTGCCAGCATGTATTGTTTGTCTCTGCAAATTTGAGATGTCCACCTCGTCTCCATCTGCAATCCCTATCCTGCCAATTCCAGCTCCAGCCAAATACTGTATAGCTGGACTTCCAAGACCACCTGCCCCAACAACAAGCACTGAAGACTCAAGCAGCTTTCTCTGTCCCTTCACCCCAATTTCAGGCATTATGATCTGCCTTGCGTACCTCTTTATCTGTTCATCCTCCATTTTCAGCCACCTGATATTGCTGGAATAAACGCTACCTCATCTCCATCTTTAAGCTCGGTCTCAACTCCATTCAGATGCCTTATATCCTCACCATTAACGAATATGTTTATAAAGGGTGTTACCTCTCCATCCTTTATCAGCTTTTCTTTTAGCCCCGGATATCTTTCAAAAAGTGTGTCAAGCAACTCTCTGACATTGCTGACTCCATCAATCTCAATCCTCCTCTCTCTTGTCACCTGAACAAAGACTGTGGGGAACTTCACCTTTATCAAGCTACCACCTCCTCAAATTCCTCAAGCCTTGGCTTTATCTTTATCGTGTCATTCAGGTAGTCAAGAACAGCTTCTCCAGTCTTTAAACCATTTCCTGTTAAATACACAACAACCACATCGCTTTTATCAATCCTCCCATCTTCAACAAGCCTCTTCAACCCAGCAACTGTAACACCACCTGCAAGTTCTGTGAAAATGCCTTCACTTTTTGCAAGAAGTTTAACAGCCTCTATTGTATCTCTGTCTGTAGGATCCTCAGCAAAACCACCTGTTTTTTCTATTATGTCTTTTGCAAATATTCCATCTGCCGGATTTCCAATTGCAAGGCTGTGCACCAGTGTGTCCATCCTTCTCACAGGCTCAATTCCACCTCCATACTTGACAGCCTTTGAAATTGGCAAGCCGTAGGGCTGGGAGCCGTTGAAGACGACATCACTCTCTTCAACAAAATCAACCCTCTCAAGATCCCTGAATCCTCTGTAGATTGCACACAGCAAAGCTCCAGAAGCCATAGGAACCACAACCTGATCGGGCAGATTCCATCCAAGCCTCTCTGCTGCCTCATATGCAAGGGTTTTGCTACCCTCAGCATAGTATGGCCTGAGATTTATGTTCACAAAGCCCCAGTCCGGATGCTCTTCAGCAACCTCAGTGGCAACTCTGTTGGCATCATCGTAGGTTCCATCAACCTCTATGACCTTTGCACCATGCACAAGAGCCTGAATTATTTTGCCCTTCTCAACACCTCTCGGCATGAAGATGTATGCAGGCAGGTTTGCCTTTGCCGCATGAGCTGAAAGGCTACCAGCCAAATTGCCAGTTGAAGCACATCCAACAGCCTTCATGCCAAATTCCTTTGCCTTTGTAACTGCGACACTTACAACCCTGTCCTTGAACGAGTAAGTTGGATTTACAGAATCGTCAATGAGAAACAGATTCTTCAGGCCGAGCTCCTCTCCAAGATTTGTTGCTCTGATGAATTTTGTGAACCCTGCACCAAGATCAACAGGCTCGCCATTGACAGGCAGAAAATCTTTGTATCTCCAGAGAGAATTTGGACCCTTCTCAATTTTCTCCTTAGTTGCATGATCATGAATCCAGTCCCAGTTGTATTTTATCTCAAGTGGACCGAAACAGTTATCACATGTGTATAACGCCTCAGGTGGGAACTCCTTACCACATATCCTGCATTTTAAAGCCTCAATCTTCATGACCTTAGCTCAAGTAATTAGTATATATAATTTTCTGAGAATTGAAAATTACTAATAATAATTAAATGAAGATTACCTTCTCACCTTCCATTAACTGCTCAGCAAGCCCGCCAATTCTATCGATCCATTCTGGGATGTCCTTTTCGCTGTATCCAAGCAGTTCCATGCTTCCACTGCAGACTATAACCTCAACATTGTCGAATTCTTTCCCAAGCTTTATCATTTCCTCAAGACTCTTTACCTTTCCACTTTCAATCCCCGTTTGAATGATCTCATTTTTCTCACTACTTCCACACTCAATCTTCCCCTTTGCTATTGTGTCTATCGCCCAGTAGGTTATGAAGACCTTGACCTTTTTGCCAATGGCTGAGTAGGTCGATGCCATGCTGAAAGCATGATAGATTTTGTCCCACTCACCGCTGTGAACAATTATTGAGATCATAACTTCACCTCACATTCCTCATCGCCAACAAAGGGATTATCAAATTTTCTGACAACCTCAAGAACCTCATTTCTTATGAACTCACATGGATGGTTGTTGACAAGGCAGTTTCTGACATAGGTTCCACTGAAATCTGAAGCAAAGTGTGGACATATGCTCTTGCTCACAATCCCGCATTTGCTGCAGCAGTGAAATTCCCTGAAGAAGAGGGGTCTAATCTTCAGATCATCGTGCTCTTTGAGCTTTTGGTGGGCATCGTAGGGACCATAGTAGCTTCCAACTCCAGCATGATCTCTACCAACAATGAAGTGAGTTGCTCCAAAATTCTGCCTGACTATTGCGTGAAAAACTGCTTCTCGTGGACCAGCATACCTCATCTCTGTTTTCCAGATACCAAGGAGAGTTTTTTCCTTTCTATAATAGTTTTCGATAAGTATTTCATATGCAGCCAGTATAACTTCATCCCTGAAGTCACCCTTCTTCTTTCTCCCTATGACAGGATTTATGAAAAGTCCTGCTTCTTTGCCTGTGTATGCCTCAACTGCCATCAACGCAGTTTTCTGCACATATTCATGCCCAAGATGAGGGGCGTTTCTTGTCTGAAATGCGACAACACAGCCCCACTTTCCGAAAATCTCCCTCGATACCTCTGGAGGAAAGTGCCTGTCATCAAACCTGCTGTCAGCTGTGTTGACAAACCATATATTCCCACCAGAAAGGGTATCTCCAAATCCCATAACCCTTGCAACACCGGGGTGGTTTACATCTTCGGTACCAAAAACACATCTTGCATACTCCTTTCTGTCATAGCTGAAAACATCCTCAACCTCTATCACCCCAATTATCCTGCCTTTATGAGTTAAAGCATAACTTTCCCCTTCCTTCAGCTTCTCATCAAGAACAATCGGTATTGTGAAGCTCAGTCCATTATCAAGCCTGCCCTCCCATAGAACGCTCTCAAAATCAGATGAGCACATGAATCCTCTCAAGGGGGAATAAATTCCAAGCCCTATATTCTCAACATCAAGTGCCCTCTCCCTGTCTATTTCAATCTTCTCAAGCTCCTTAGCCTCCTCTCTCACCCTTTCATCTGCAATTCTTTTGACAAGCTTCCCTCCATGGGGCTCAATCATTTTCTCACCTGTATGCGTGTCTCATCAACCTTCTTACCATCAAAGAAAATCTGAAAGATCATCTCATTCCTCTCATCTCTGATAAGCATCTCGTACCTCTGATCGCCTATATGCGGAGGCAACCTGAGCCTGATTGCACTTGCCGGACACTCCTTTATGCATGCACAGCAGTGCCAGCATTTGTCAGGATAGGAAAGCTCTGGAAACTCGTTCATCTCTATCGCAAGGCATGGACATATCTTCTCGCACTTTTTGCATTTTATGCAGAGATCATAGTCAAAGACTATCACACGTAATCCCTCCTGAAGGCAAAGCCATTATCATCGAATCTGGAAACGAGAATGTAATTTGAGTTGCTCAGTTCCGGATAATCACTCCTCATCTGGAATGGTGGCATTCTGGTTTCTTTTCTTTCAATCATGTGTTCAAGCATTGTTCTTGCAACAGCAAGCCTGTCGTAGGTTTCCAGAACTCTCACAGCCTTTCCATTCAGCCTTAATTTCATCAGACTCGCTATCTCATTCAGAGCAATTCTTGCAGAGTGCTCATTATAAATGTAGTATCTCGACATTCCACCAGCATAATGATCAAGGACAAACTGCATTCTCTCTTCAGCATCCTTCCAGTTGTAGTTTCCAAATTCAGGAGCTTTCTCCTCTGGATTGAAGATGTTTTGTCCTTTAATTTCCGAAGCTGTTCTTGCTGCGATTATTCCCTCAGCCAAAGCCCCACCAACATGCTTTAATGGTACACCTCCTGCAGCATCACCTGCTGCAAGCAGGTTTTCGATTGAAGTCATTCTTCTTTTATCAACCCATATTCCTGCTACAGTATGGGAGCCTGATATGTACGGCTCGCAGGGCATTACCTCAAGCATTCTGTTTGCAAAATCTATCCCCCGTGCACAGATGAAAAGATAGAACATGGGCCAGGCATTCAGATAGAGCTTTATCAGCTTCTCCTTTTGCTCCTCTGTAATTTCTTCTGTGTTTATGTAAACGGGAAACCTGCCCTCTAAGTACTCCTTAGATGGAGCGAGTGCCCTTATGGCAATTGGGGCACTCTCACCTCCAAATTCCTGATATCTTGATTTCATGAACTCATCGTCATTGAAATTTACAAGAGGAGCTTTAAAGCCCACAGCTGTCACACCTATGGGGCTGTTGACGTCTTTTATTCGGGGAGGAATGAACCTGAACTCAAATCCCTCGATCTCGGCTCCGGACTTTATTGCAAGAGCGTAGCCAGTTCCAGCATTGGCAAACGGGTACCATGGGATCGTATAATTTTTGTACAGTCCACTTGCTCCACCTGTTGCTATGAGAACTGCTCTTGCCCTTACAAAGAAAACATCCTCGTTTTTCAGATCAAAAACATACACACCATAAGCTCTGTTACCTTCAACGGCAATCTCAAATGAATAGGCTCTCTCAATTATGTTTTCAGCAGACTCCAGTGCTATGTCTGCAAGAATTGGCTTTATGTGCTCACCATAGATCCTCATTCCAAATCTTCCCTGCCTTTCATGCAAAACAGGAAGACCGTGATTTTCAAGAATTTTTACTGCATAAGGTGTTTCTTTGATCAGGCTTAGAGCAAGATCCTTCCTTGCAAGGCCCATCCCCTGAAACTTCACAAACTCATAGTAGATTTCAGGTTTCTCTCCATCATGGAGATAGGAGTAGATCGCATTGACTCCGGGAGCAAGACATCCGCTCCTTCTCACTTTCGCTTTCTCAATTATAACGCTCTCAATCCCATTCTTTTTTGCTTCATAGCTTGCAATACATCCTGCTGTCCCACCACCGATTATCGCAAGATCAGTGGAAATCACTTCCATATCTTTATCCTCCAGTGGTCACCTTCCTTCTTTGACTCAACCTGATAGCCCCTTCTCCTGAGCACAATTGGCAGGTCTCTTGCAGAAGGAGGGTTATCTGTGATCACCTCAAGTCTGCCTTTCTCAATCTTTTTGAGGGCAAGTTCAGTGAATATCTGAGGAAAAGGGCATGTGTTGCCCCTAACATCAAGCTCAAAAACATCGTCTTCAATCTGTTTTAACTTCAGCTCCATTTCCTATCACCTCTAACAGCTTTTCAAATTCCCTGAAAAGATTGTCGCTGTGAAGTCCCTCTTTCCATATTTTTGCAAGTTTCAATTCGGTAAAACTCCCTCCGTAAAACAGATCGTATCCCTGAACTACTCCATTATCCGTTCTCACGGCTTTCCCCACCAAACCGATTTCGCCAACATGATGGCAGCCACATGCATTCCTGCATCCTGAAATGAATATGCTGACATTCTCTATTCCTTTTTTCTCGCAATATTCGACAAACTTTATGAGCAGATCCTTAGCATGAGGTTCTTTTGTCTTTCCACAGAAGTTTGAAGCACAGCCGATTGATGAATATCTGAGCTTGCTTTCTTTAATCTCAAAAACCCTGCTCAGATCCCTTTTCAGGGCATCAACGTCTGCAACATCAACAAATGTTACATTCTGCTCTGGAGTGAGTCTGACTTCCCCGCTTCCATGCTTTTCTGCCATATCTGCAATAAATTCCAGCTTCTCAGCCGACAGAACTCCTCCAAGAACAGGAAGGGTGTAATAGTAAAGCCCGTCTATTTGCATACCCGATCCATTGTGGTGGGAAGGTTCTGGATTTTCAATATCTATTCTTTCATATTCAACCCCGGTCTTTCGCTCTATCTCTTCTCTCAGTGTCTCTACACCCCACTCATTCACGAGATTCTTGAACCTCGCTTTTGCCTTGCTCTCTCTGCTTGAGAAGTCTCTGTGAATCTCAACCACAGCTTTCACGAAATCAAAGGCATCTCTTTCAGGGACGAAAATTCCCAAGGACTTTGCAAGTGTTGGACCTGGAAAGCTTGCACCAATGCTACCTCCAACAAAAGGAACATAGCCTTTCTCACCATTGTGATCCATGCCATACATCCCGAGATCGTTTATTCCAAGCCTTACACAGTCTCCACCGCATCCTGTAAGGGCAATCTTGAATTTTCTTGGCAGATCGAGATAATCCGGATTTCCTGTAAAGAAGTCTGTCAGCTTTTTTGAAAGATCCGATACATCAAACTCTGAAACTTTTCCACTTAACGGGCATGTAACAATGTTTCTGACATCTCCCATACATGCACCGCTGAAAGCCTGTCCACACATATCTGTTGAGTATCCTATCTCGTAAAGTCTTTCAAATATTTCAAGAGCATTATCGCTCTCTATCCAGTGAAGCTGAATACTCTGCCTGTCTGTCACTTCAGCATACCTTCTCCCATACCTTCTCGACAGTCCGGCTATCTTTCTGAGTCTATCTGAATCTATCTGTCCTGCAGGTACCTTTATTCTTAGAAAATGAAGTGAATCTTCCCCATTATCTCTTCCAAGGGAATATCTTCCTACGAATTTTCCAATATCTCCTATGTCAATGCTTATTTCCATCTCTCAGTCCCTCCGTATTCAGGTGTAGGATATTATTGTTTTTAAATTTAACGCCGTTAATTATTAATACCTTCCCGCAAAACCTCCACCAAGAGAAGTATATATGGTGGTTCAATGTTCGAGGTACTGGGTCTGGCAGTTGGATTCCTTGTGGGTCTCACTGGAATAGGTGGAGGAGCCCTGATGACACCATCTCTGATTCTTCTGGGAATTAGCGTTGAGACGGCTGTTGGGACAGATCTTGCATACGCATTCACTGTTAAATCCTTCTCATCTGTTGTCCATAAAAAAGGTCAAAATTTCGATTCAAAGCTTTTTCTATACACAGCCCCTTCCGGCATGATTGGAATAGCAATTGGATACTATCTTTTAAGGGAGAGGATAGTCTACGGAGATATCCTTACTGCTATTCTTGGAGGAGTGCTTCTTGTAGTTTCGGTTCTGATGATATACAGCGGAGTGAAACACAGAGTTAAGACTGAGTGCTTCGCATGCGAAAAATACTGCGAAACATTTGAAAACAATGGAGGAAATGCTTACTGGCTTGTGATTGTTGGATTTGTTGTAGGCCTTCTTGTTCAGCTAACATCTGTCGGCAGTGGTACACTTCTCACCTTTGCAGTGCTGAATTTGACCAACCTAAAGCCAAACAGAGTCGTTGGAACTGATCTTGTTACATCAACACTGCTTTCAGGTTTTGCTCTGCTCTCCCACGGTTCACTTGGAAATGTGGACGTCGCATTGGCACTACAGCTAATTCCAGCTGGAATTATTGGAGCATTTGCAGGATATCTTGTTTCAAAGAGGTGCTCTCCATCAACTCTTAAAATGGCAATATCTGCAAGCATCGGACTTGCATCTTTAACACTAATAGCCGGTAAATTTTAAATAGCCAGATATTGTTAAGGGGAGGGATGGATTTGAACAGATACAGCCCCAATAACCTCAAAAGACCCTCGAAAGGGTTGATTAACATTCATCCAATCCAGAGAGGAGGAATTCTTACTGAGGAGGCCAGAAAGATACTTTTCGAATGGTCTGATGGCTACTCAGTCTGTGATGTCTGCCTTGAGGGGAGAGTAGATTTACTGAAAAACCCTCCTGTTGATTTACTTAAGCAGGACATTGCCGAGTTCCTTGGAATGGATACTGTCAGATTCACAGCAGGAGCTAGACATGCAAAATTTGCTGTGATATCTGCATTTCAAAAAGGTACACTTGTTCTCGATTCTCTGGCTCATTACACATCCTACACCTCAGCTGAGCTTAACGACATGAGGGTTTTTGAAGTCCCAAACTCAGGTTATCCAGATTTTAAAGTTGATCCCGAAATGTATGCGGAAACTTTTGAAAGGGTTAAAGAGGAGACAGGAAGCTATCCTGATCTTGCACTGCTTACTCATGTTGACTACAGATACGGGAATCTTGCTGATGCTGAGAAGGTTGGGGAGATATGCGAGGAATATCAGGTTCCGTTCGTTCTGAACACAGCCTACAGCTCAGGAGTTATGGAGGTAAATGGGAAAAAGCTGAAAACGGCTTTTATCGTTGCAAGCGGACACAAAAGCTGGGCAGCAACGGCTCCAGTAGGGATTCTTGCAACAAACTATGAATTCTCAGACACAGTTTTCAGAACATCAAAGATGAGGGGAGACTGGAGTGGAAGAGCCTTTACAAAAAAAGAGCTTGCCGTGTTTGGATGCTCCCCTGTGTTTGGCCTGCCTGTTATGACATTAATGGCATCATTCCCGAAAGTTGTTGAAAGAGTGAAGCAATGGGATGAGGAAATTGAGAAGACGAGATGGTTTGTGAAGGAGATGGAGAAGATTGAGGGTGTTCAGCTCATTGGTGAGAGGCCGAAAAATCACACTCTCATACATTTCGAGTCTCCTGCATTTCACAGCATAGCAAAGAGACACAAAAAGAGAGGATATTTTCTATATCATGAGCTGAAGAAGAGAGGTGTTTTTGGAGTTCAAGCTGGAATGACAAAGAATTTCAAGGTAAACATCTATGGTCTGAGCTGGGATGAACTTGAGAAGGTTGCCGACGCTTTTAAGGATATTGCAGAAAAATACGGTGTGGAGGTGGAGGATTGACCTTCAGAAGATATTTTGAGATTCAGCTTGATCCTGTTGCTGTTATTTTTAAAAAAGAAGAGCTTGAAGGTACAGGAGAGTATAGATTCTGCGAGGCAGTCAGAAAAGTGGCAGAAACCGGTGAGAGAATAGTTCTGAATGAGTTCAATCTCACATGTGCCGGAGCTCTTGTTTCGCTTGGATTTATAACTGAGATTGCTGAGGAAGGAGAGACGAGAAGTATAATTATCGAGCTATATAAAAAACAGAAGTGTGATGTTGTGCTTGTTGTAACAAATCCTGAGAGGATAATGAGAATTTCATCATTCTACCGGGCACTGTTTGATGAAGAACTTCATGCCCGATTCTCAGGAGAGAATGCTGTCTGTGGAGAGGCAACAGCTCTGGTAAAAAAGGAAGGAAAGCCAAACATCTCATTTCTCTGCCCGGGAGCAAGAGAAATTGGAAGATACAGAAGGGAAGAGATCGTCATAGGATTTCCTTATGAGATTTTCACAAGAATGGAAGAGGCAATAAGGAGAGAGGAGATAAAAGCTCTTTGTGGCTGTTTAATGGATGATCTGCCAAAGGACCTCATTGGGAAATTTGAGGCTATGGGTTTTGACAAGGCAACAGATCATTTTATGGGATTCTACAACGGAAAGAGCGTGAAGCTATACATATTCAAAGGGGATAAGAACACGCTTGGAATATTCACATCTGTTAAATTTAAGAGTGAGAATGAAGCCACAAAAGCTGCTGAAAGTTACTCTGGAGATTGCGTTGCAATTCCAAGAGAGAACTGGGTTGAGATGACGAGGGTAGTTGAGCTTGATGTTTTCGAGGAATACAGAAAACCGGACTTTGAGAAAAAGGTTGGAAGAGAGATTGACACTGTAATTGAGGAGGCAAGAAAGCTAAAGATGAGTGTAAGGGCATGAGGGTTTACGTTATCCACTATTCCGAGATTGCATTGAAGGGGAAAAACAGGAGCTATTTTGAAAGAAAGCTCGTAAGCAACATAAAGAAGAAGATAAGTGAGATTGAAAGTCCAGAGATAAGAAGAGAATATGGAAGAATAGTGCTTGAGAGTGACAACCCAAGAATCGAGTACATTCTTGAGAAAACCCCCGGAATCAGATATTTCGCTCTGGCAATTGAAACGGAGCCCGATATTGATGCAATCAAAAAGGCTGCCATTGAAGTGGCACCTAATTCAGGAACATTCAGAGTCGAGACAAAGAGAAGCTTTAAGGAGTTTTACCTTAATTCCATGGAAATCAACAGAATCGTTGGAGAGGAAATACTGAAAAACAAAAATCTGAAAGTTAACCTGAAAAATCCTGAAAAGACTGTTTACATTGAGGTATCAAATAGAAATGCCTACGTTTACTCTGAAAGAATAGAAGGAGTTGGTGGACTGCCAGTGGGAGTTTCCGGAAAAGTGGTATGTCTGCTTTCAGGCGGGATAGACAGCCCTGTTTCTGCATTTATGGCAATGAAAAGAGGGGCTGAAACGGTTCTTGTTCACTTCTTCAACTCCACAATACATTCAGTGGGTGTGAGAAAAAAGATACATGATATTGCCAGAAAGCTGTCTGAATACCACAGGTTAAAGCTCTACATGGTACCTTTCAGGGATATCCAGCTTGAGATTATAAAATGCATACCTTCAGAATACAGAATGATTATTTACAGGAGGAGCATGATGAGAATGGCATCCATGATTGCTGATGCTGAGAAAGCTGGAGGAATATTCACAGGAGACAATCTGGGACAGGTGGCATCACAGACACTTGCAAACATGAAGGTCATTTATCATGCCTCAAACTACCCGATTTTCGCTCCTCTGATAGGGTTTGATAAGGAGGAGATTGTTGATCTTGCAAAGAGAATTGGAACCTACGAGATATCCATTTTACCCTATGATGACTGCTGTTCACTCATGGTTTCAAGGCATCCTGTAACTAGTGCTTCAATTGAAGAAGTTGAGAGGATGGAGGGAGTATGCAACCTCAGAGAGGAGGAGGCGGTTGAGAGCGCTGAGGTTTATGAGTACGGGTGAGATTGTTCAAGCAAAATTGCAAAATCAATATATAATTTACAGCGTTAAGGGAGAATAATGGAAGGTAAGAAATCCGTTGACTGCCTTGGAATGTTCTGTCCGATGCCTCTTTTCATGGCAAGGAAGGCAATTGAAGAGGTTGATGTTGGAGAAATCATTGAGGTGCTTGCAGATGATCCTTCAGCAAAGAATGATATCCCGGATTGGGCTGAGAGAAGTGGTCACAAAATTCTCAGTATTGAGGAGGAAGATGGAGTTTTCGTCATAAAAATCCAGAGAGGTGTGTGAAATGCCCTATCTTGATTATGTAGCTGGCTCACCGGTTGATGAAAGGGTTGTTGAGGAAATGATCAAATATTTCAAACATCCGGGTAATCCCTCTTCCATTCACTCTTTCGGACTTGAGGCGAGAAATATTGTTGAGGAAGCAAGAAATAAGATAGCAGAGCTGATAAATTCAGACAGCTCTGAAATTGTATTTACATCTGGTGCAACAGAAGCAAACAATCTGGCTATAATTGGATACGCGATGAGGAACAAAAGAAGGGGAAAACATATTGTTGTTAGTGCTGTAGAACACATCTCCATAATCAACTCGGCAAAATTTCTCATGAAGAATGGATTTGAGGTCGATTATGCTCCCGTTGATAAATATGGGAAGGTCAAGCTTGATGAGCTTGAGGGTCTGATCAGAGATGATACGATTCTTGTCTCAATACAGCATGCAAACCCTGAAATTGGTACAATTCAGGATATTGAAAAGATAAGAGAAATTGTCAGGGTAGCACTTCATGTCGATGCCACAGCAAGCCTTGGCAGGATAGAGGTTGATGTGGAAAAACTGGGAGCAGATATGCTAACTCTTTCTTCCAATGATATTTACGGTCCGAGAGGAACTGGAGCGCTCTATCTGAAAAAGGGTGTCAGAATCAATCCGATAATACTTGGCGGCGGACAGGAATCTGGGATGAGGGGTGGAACTGAAAATGTTCCAGGGATTGCCGGATTCGGGAAGGCTGCAGAAATAGTGAGGGACGAGTGGAAAAAAGAGTCAGAAAAGCTGAAAGAGATGAGAAACAGGCTGATTGATGGACTTTTGGAAATTGAGGACACATTTCTAAACGGACATCCTGAAGATAGACTGCCAAACAATGTCAGTGTGAGATTCAGCTACATTGAAGGCGAGTCCATTTTACTCAGCATGGACATGGAGGGGATTCAGGCTTCAACAGGCTCGGCATGCACATCAAAAACTCTCCAGCCTTCACATGTCCTTATAGCAATTGGTTTGAAACATGAAGAAGCCCATGGTAGTGTTGTTTTTAGCCTTGGAAGATGGAGCAAGATGGAAGATATTGAATACGTTCTGAAAAAGCTCCCTCCAATAATCGAAAGGCTTAGAATGATGTCTCCACTCTACATGAAGAAAAAATCAGGAGGTGGTTGATTTGTATAGTGAAAAGGTTCTTGAGCATTTTAGAAATCCGAAAAATGTTGGAGTTATTGAGGATGCAGATGGCATTGGAACAGTTGGCAATCCTGTTTGTGGGGATCTCATGACCATGTACATAAAGGTCGAGAATGACAGAATTGTTGACATAAAGTTTCAGACATTTGGATGTGGGGCAGCTATAGCGACAAGCAGCATGGCAACCGAGCTTGCGATTGGCAGGACCATAGAGGAGGCTTTGCAGATAACAAAGCAGACTGTTGCTGAGGCTCTTGGAGGTTTACCACCTCAGAAAATGCACTGCTCAAATCTCGCAGCTGATGCTTTAAAAAGAGCGATAGCCGATTATCTAAAAAAACAGGGAAGAGAGGATGATCTGAAAAAACATGGTCTTGATAATCTTCCAGATGAGGAAGAGCATGACGATCACGGTGAACTCTGTCCGATGTAACGTTTTTATTCTGCTAAACCGGATATTTTATGATGACGCCTGAGCAGATACTTGAAAAGGCAAAACAGCTTGAAGCAGATGCAATAAAAGTTTACCAGGAGATGAAGAAGGATGCAGATCCTCCCACCAAAGAACTTCTTGATTTCCTCATCACTCAGGAAAAGGAACATCTGAAAATGATAAACGACAGGTTGAAGGCAGTTAGAATACTCAGTGGGAAAGAGTAAGGTAAAGCATTGTCAGAACAACTCCAATTATCATGGCTGTGGTTATGAAGAATCTTCTCTTGAAAATCCTTTCTGTCAGTATCTCTCCGATTATTTCTGTATAAACTACCACCAGGAATGAAAGAGATGTGAGCAGAAGAAATGTGATCCATTTTGGAACTGATGAAAGGTTCGCATACTTGCTCCATATCCCCAGAGAATAGTAGAAGACGGCTATGAACTCGATTACTGCTGCTGCAGCCTGAAGAGATGAAGTTTTTCTCTGCAGCTCCAGATCCTCTTTTCTGTGGAGGCTTCCAAGCTTAAGATGGATTGTGTCCAGTGCATCCCTGACTCCATTCAGTGTTGATTCAAAACTGGATTCAAAGTACTTCAGTATCTCAAGCTCCCTTTTCAACTCATGTATTTCATGGCTTAAAAGTGAACCAAGTCGTTCTGAAAGTCGCTCTGCTCTGATCAGACAGTATGAGATCTCCTCAAGCTCATCCTTGTATCTCATATATGATGAGAAAAACTCACCCTTGAGAGAAGAGACAGAAAAAGCAAGATCTTCAAGCTTTGAAATGCTTAGAGATGTTGTCCCTTCAAGTATTTCAGTCACCTTGTGTATTATCTTCGTCTCCTCTTTTGTCAGATACTCTGCTCTTATGTTTGCATCAGAAATCAGTATTCTTGCAACTGCAAATTCAGAAAGGAGTGGTGGAAGGACTGATTTGAGGTCTTCTGGATTCAACTTTGTTTCTATGGAAATTATTCCATTTTCAAGCTTGTATTTTCCAAATTGAAAATCTCTTCCCATTTCCACTTCTCTGAACTCGATTCTGAATTTTTCAAGAGGTTCTGCCGGAATGATGTGAGGTTTGCTGGACAGGACAAAAAGAGAATCCCTGTATTTTCCGACAGTGATTTCCCCATCATCAGATGTGGCAATTATTTCATAGTTTCCTTCAACCCTGAAAGATGGTTTCAGATCTTTAAGGTTTTTGAGTATTCCCTCCCCATCTCTTGCCCTGTACACACTCAGAAACACCCTTAAATTCTATCATATCCATATTTTACTTTATCGCTAAGGAGTGTGTTTCAATATTCAGGAAACTGTTTATCTTCCCTGAAATTAATTCTGTTCATGAAGCTAAGAAACCCTGCATTCCTGCTTTTGATGCTTCTTGCAATAGTCATAACTGGATGCACCACAGCTGAAGAGAGCCAGCAGAAAACAGTGAAGATAGGTGTTGCCGAGGCTCACAAACTGATAGAGAAAAACAGAGAAAATTCTGACTTTGTTATAATCGACATAAGGACACCTCAAGAGTTCTCAGATGGGCACATTGAAAATGCAATCAACATTGACTTTTACAGCAGAGATTTCAGACAGAAACTGAGTGAGTTGGATAAAAACAAAACCTATCTTGTTTACTGCAGAACAGGAGTGAGATCTAAATTAGCGATGCCAGTTTTCATAAATCTCGGCTTTAAGGAGGTTTATGAGATGGATGGAGGCATAGTTGCATGGATTGAAGCTGGATATGAGGTTGTCAAGTAAGCAAGTAGCAATTCAGATTCGATAGTAAAAATTTGTGAAGACAAAAAATGCTAAAAAAACCTTTTAAAGTGTGCAAGAGGTAATTTTAACAGATCATGCTTTTTCCATGTAGAAATCCTTATACTGCTCCCTGAGAGTTCTCTTACTGGCCTTTCCAACACTCGTCTTTGGAATCTCATCCACAAAAAGAATTTCATCTGGCAACTGCCACTTTGCAAATCTCTGGCTGAGATGCTCGAGAAGATCATCCTTGGTAACCTTTCCCATGTACTCCTCCTTAAGAACAACAAAGGCCAGTGGCCTCTCTTCCCATTTGGGATGTGGTACACCTATTACACACGCCTCAAATACAGCAGGATTGGCAATCAGGTAATTTTCAATGTCAATGCTACTTATCCATTCCCCTCCACTTTTTATCAGATCCTTGAATCTGTCAACTATCTTTATGTAACCATGCTCATCTATTGTTGCTGCATCACCGCTTTTCCACCAGTTCAGCATTCCATCACCAACAAAGGACTCTGCAGTTCTTGGATCGTTGTAATAAACTCCTGTGACCCAGTGGCCTCTGATATAAAGCTCTCCAATACTCTTTCCATCCCATGGCAGAAAGTTACCATTTTCATCTGCAAGAGCAACTTCGATGCCGAAAACAGGTACTCCCTGCTTTCTCTTTATCTCCCACATTTCATCCTCGCTTACATCCTTCAGCTCAGGCTTTATGAGGTTATAACAAACAAGCGGAGCAGTTTCAGTTGCCCCATATGCATGAAAAACTTCTATGCCATACTTAAGCAGCCCCTTCATCATTGCAACAGGCGGTTCGGTTGCTCCGCTCCATGCTCTAACATTGAATTCTGGCTTTTCTTCCAAACTATCAAGATATTTCAGCATGGGGAGGAATATGGCAGGAGCACCTGCCGTAACCGTAACTCCCTCGTTTTTCATCAGTTCCACCACTGGCTGAAGATTGTCGACAGCATACCTTCCAGGAAACACAAGCTTGCAGCCGGAGATGGTTGCAGGATAGAAAAGACCCCATCCGTTGGCATGAAACATTGGGACGAGCTGCATGTAAACATCCTCAGGTGAGAGCCTCAGGGCATAAAGCTCTGTGAACGAGTGGAGAACCAGAGCTCTATGAGAGTAATAAACTCCTTTCGGATTTCCTGTAGTTCCTGATGTGTAGCAGGCTGTTGCTGCTGAGTGCTCATCAACTATTGGAGGTTCGTAATCCTTACTACCTTCTTTAACCATTTCCTCATAGCTGTGAATAATTTTCAGAGTGGTCTCAGGAAGGTCGCCATCTGACATTATAATGTACTTCTCCGCCTTTATGTGCTGAGATATACCTTCAGCAAGTGGCAAAAGGGTCTCATCAACAAAAATCGCCTTTATTTCGCTGTGATTTGCCACATATATTATCTCCTTTGGGTGCAGTCTCAGGTTCATTTCAAGCAAAACTGCACCTGTTGCAGGAATTGCAAAAAACAGCTCGTAAAATCTGTGGGTGTTCCAGCTTATCACTCCAATTCTGTCCCCGGGCTTGATTCCAAGTCTTTCAATGGAGTCTGCAAGCCTTTTTATTCTCTCGAAAGCTTCTTTGTACGTGTATCTCATCACACTTCCATCGTGAAGCTTTGATACTATCTCCCTGTTTGGAAAATAGATGGCGGCATACTCAATCATCTTCGAGATGTTGAGCTGAAACTCTTCCATTGTTGTTGCAGGAAATCCTTTAACAAACCTCATTCACCTACACCTCATTTTTCTAAAAGAATTAATCATTTAAAAATTTTTACATTTTTGTTACAACTTTCCCTCTAAAGCTCTGGATATTATCAGCCTCTGCATCTCACTCGTCCCCTCATAAATTGTTCCAACTCTTGCATCCCTGTAATAGCGTTCAACATCATACTCCTTGCTGAATCCATAACCTCCAAATATCTGTACTGCTTCGTATGTAACCTTTACTGCTGTCTCAGTTGCAAACAGTTTTGCAGCAGAGCTCAAAGCCGGATCAGGATTGCCCTTATCAACAAGCCATGCCGCCTTGAAGACAAGGAGTTTTGCTGCCTCAATTTCCTTGTACATGTCTGCAAGTTTGAAGGCAATTGCCTGATGCTCGATCAAAGGTTTTCCGAAGGATTTTCTTTCTCTGGCGTACTGGAGGGCTCTTTCGTATGCTCCAATAGCGATACCGGCATGA
>JALURI010000101.1 GCA_027016965.1 Geoglobus sp. | reverse complement strand
GTTCTGGAATGTTCTTCACTTCATAATGTTTGCAATCTCTCCAAATAGATAGATATTGTTCTCCCGTAATCTGATTAGCCATTCAAAATTCTAACAAAATGATAAACAAAAACAGAAATTGTCCAAATCGCTAAAGTAGCCAGGGTTCTATTTCGATTAATTCCTCACCGTCCTTGTAAACCCTAACGGTCCCACCACTTTCAGAGACCGTTACAGCAATTGCCTGCGTTTCTCTTGTTATCGCAGCACATGCGACATGTCTGCTCCCAAGACCTTTTTTCACCTTCACATCTTTTCCACTTACACTGAGATATCTTCCTCCAGCCCTTATTATCCCATCTTCACCCACTATAAAAACACCATCAAGCTGGGCAAGTTCCCTTATGCTCTCCCAGTTAGATGGATTTCTCACGTCTCTCACTTCCTCAGGCTGACCTTCAAATGGATTTATGATTAGCTGGTAAGATCTCTTCATAACTTCATCCACATCCCCAATCACAAATGCTGTGCCGATTCTTCTACCTTCTCTACCCTTGTTTGAGATCGAAAATGCAATATGAAATATTGCCTTCAAGACATCCTCAGGAACCCTTTCACTGCATTCCTCAATTACCCGATAGATTCTGCTCTTTTCAAAATCAATAAGCAGGATTGATTTCATAGCGTCGAGCAGGATAATACCCACAATACATCCTTTTCTAACCCCTTCCATGTAAGATAGCACTGACATATACTCTGAAGTCATGGGAAGCTGAATGGTTTTTGAAACTATTTCGTTTCCAAGCATTGCGTCCATATTGGCTTCTTCCAGTACAGAATCAATGGAACTCTCTATCATAAAAGCATATTTTTTGGGGGCGATTATGATTGGGATATCCCTCTCCTGTGGATCAACATCTTCGTTAGATACAATAACAACTAATTCAGCTCCAACTGCTCTTGCAAGATCCAATCCATTCAGAAGTACCTTTTCCCTCACACTCACAGCCACACCTTATATACATGTTTTATCTTATCCACTTATAGTGTTTTTGTTTGAGGGATGGAAATGGAAGAGTATGAAGAAGTCTGGGCGCAGACGTATGGGAAGATGAAATTCAGAATTGCTGAGGAGGAGCCACTGGATAATTCTGTTGCAAAATACTGTTTGAAAGTCGTCAGAGAGCGAAAAGAAGATTTTATCGGGATATCTTCCAGAAAATTCAAACTTCATCTATTTCTCGACAATCCACCGAGAGGAGATATAATCAACCTGCTCAGAGAAGAGGGGTTCGATATTCCAGAAAATAAAGATCTCAGGAGAATAATGGCATTTTTAGCAAAGGAGCTGAATGGAACTTTACTGAGTGATCTTTCAGGAAAGAGATGGCTGTTGATCGTCTGATATTTAACATCACACACCCAACGACCTCCAGTTTTCCATTGAGTTTAGATATATCAACTCACATTCTCTATCTTTGATCAGGGGAATAGTTATACCTGCAGTAAAAAAGGGAAAGAAAATCAGAATTTGTGAAGGTAACTAC
>JALURI010000100.1 GCA_027016965.1 Geoglobus sp. | reverse complement strand
CAACTACTCGGTGGAAATTGGTGGGATTTTCTGCTTGTGCCTTCTGGACACGTTCAAATGTATCAAACGGAGCCTGATACTTCAATCCTACTAACTGGCTCCCTTGTACAACCTTCACTTTCCTGTACAGATTCATACGCTGCTCACCTAAAATAGTCGCGGGGGAAATCTTGACTTGATAATTTCCGGGAGCACGATCAAAGAATATCAACGCCTCACTTTGATCTTGCTTACTCCATATACCATAATTAAAATCTGGATTGATAGCTAAAGCAACGTTGCCAGGGATCGTCCAAGGCGTTGTTGTCCAAGTTAATAAATACACATTTTGGGCAAAATTATCCCCAAAACCTTGAGCTTTGAGTTTGAAAAATACTGACTCATGGGTTAACTGGCTATAGTCTTCGGTTAAAATCTCGTGTTGTGAGATAGCAGTCCCACAACGTGGGCACCAAGGAACAGAGTCTCTGCCCTTATATAACCAGCCATTTTCAAAACACCGTTTGAGAAAGTACCAGATCATATAGTTATTCTCATCACTCATCGTAAAGTAGGAATGTTCCCAATCCATAAAATAGCCTAATCGCTTAGACTGTTCCGTTTGAATTTGAGCAAACTTTTTTACTCTTGCTTTACATCTGTTAACAAATTTGGCAATACCATATTTCTCAATATCTTTTTTTGACCTAAAACCAAGCTCTTTTTCCACCTCCACTTCTACCCACAAGCCTTGGGCATCAAAACCATTCTGAAACCGTTGTCGATACCCCATCATATTAAAAAAGCGTTGCCATAAATCCTTGTATGTCCTTCCCCATGCATGATGTACTCCCATCGGGTTGTTTGCGGTAATTGGACCGTCAATAAAGGAAAAAATTTTCTTAGCAGTAGCATTTTTCTGCAGATATTTGTTAACGATGCCTTCCTTATACCAATATTGCAGCAATTCTTTCTCCAAAGCAATAAAATCTGGCTTGGGATCCACTAGTTTAAACATCGTCTCATCCGAATATTATGTTCTGCGCAAAAAAGCGGGTATATCAAAAGGGTCTTCTTCTTTTGCAGTATCCTGATCATCATTGGCTTGTTGCTGGGAATTATCTGTGTTCTGATCCGATGAACTCTTACTCACAGTTGAGGTTACCTGGAAATCTTTATCAGCGGTAACAGGTGAAGCGGTCTTGACTGATTGGTGTGTAGAAAACTTCTGCAGTTTCTGTCTTGTTTCATCAAAACCCGTGGCGATAACTGTTATCTTTATCTCATCAATTTTGTTCTCATCTATTGTGGCACCAAAAATAATCTCTGCATCAGCATCTACTGACTCTGAAATAACCCTAGCGGCAGCATCAACCTCGCTCATTGTCAAATCTGCCCCACCTATAATGTTAAACAGCACTCCTTTTGCTCCCTCAATTGAGAGCTCTAGCAAAGGAGAAGAGATCGCCGCTTTTGCGGCAGTCACTGCTCGATTTTCTCCTCCAGCTGTTCCAATCCCCATCAAAGCTGATCCTGCATCAGTCATAAT
>JALURI010000099.1 GCA_027016965.1 Geoglobus sp. | reverse complement strand
CCCTCGCAGATGGTCCGACAATTCAGAGGGCGTCTGAAAGGTCTCTCAGACAGGGAACAACGCTCAAAAAGGTTTTCAATCTTGTCAGAAATATAAGAAAAAAAACCTTTATACCCATTATTCTGATGACATACTATAATCCAGTATTCAAAATGGGATTAGAAGAATTCTTTGAAAGGGCAGTTGACTCAGGAATAGATGGGGTAATAGTACCTGATCTAATCCCTGATGAGGCAGAGGATTATATATATACTGCACGGGAATATAATGTAGACACTATATTCCTCCTTGCTCCAACAAGTACAGAGGAAAGGATAAAAAGGGTTGTCAGAGCATCGACAGGATTTGTATATTTTGTCTCAATCACTGGAGTTACAGGTGCACGACTTATTATGGATAAGATGATGAAGGAGACCTTAAATAAGGTAAAAAACACATCCAGGATACCTGTGGCTGTTGGATTCGGGGTCTCAAATCCTCAGGAGGCAAAAAATGTATCAAGACTTGCAGATGGTGTAATCGTAGGGAGTGCTATAGTGAGATTGATAGAGCAGGGTAAAGATATAAAGAGATTTGTAAAGGGTCTCAGGGAGGCAATCTAATATGGCATGGTTTAAACGAAAGAAGAATAAACGTGTAAGGGTTCCTGAGGGATTGTGGGTAAAGTGTGAGTCATGTAAAGAGATTATATATAGAAAAGAGGTTGAAAGAAATTTAAAAGTTTGCCCAAAGTGCAACTACCACTTTAGAATCTCTGCAAGGGAAAGGATATCCATTCTTACTGATAATGGCTCTTTCCATGAAATAGAAAAAGAACTTGAATCAAATGATCCGCTCTCATTCAGAGATCAAAAACCCTATCGCGACCGTTTAAGGGAGTTAAGAGAAAAAACAGGTCTATACGATGCTGCAGTTGCAGGAAGGGCATTGATAAAGAATCATCCTGTTTACCTGATAGTGCTCGACTTTTCATTTATGGGCGGTAGCATGGGGTCAGTAGTTGGAGAAAAGTTCCTCATTACTGCTGAAAGGGCAATGGAAGAAAAACTACCACTCATTTCTGTCTCTTCCTCAGGTGGAGCAAGAATGCAGGAAGGCATAATTTCTCTTATGCAGATGGCAAAGACCTCAGCAGCGGTAGCAAGATTTAAAAATACAGGGCTACCCTATATATCCATACTTGCTGATCCAACATTTGGTGGAGTCTCTGCAAGTTTCGTAATGCTTGGAGATATTATAATTGCAGAACCCAAAAGTCTTATAGGATTTGCAGGCCCAAGGGTGATAGAGCAGACTATTAAACAGCAATTACCTGAAGGGTTTCAGACTGCTGAGTTTTTACTCAAACATGGTATGATCGATATAATTGTCAATAGGAAAGATCTTAAAGACACGGTTGCGAGACTCCTCTCGCTCATCACCAGAAATAAACCCAGATAATACACACACAAATGTATAAAGAATCTATCGAGTATCTATACAGTCTTTAGAAATTCGGGATAAAATTTGGTCTTTCAAATATTAAAAAATTATTAACCCTTCTTGAC
>JALURI010000098.1 GCA_027016965.1 Geoglobus sp. | reverse complement strand
TGTGTTAAAAATGCATTAACCTATAATAAACAGGATGGAACACTCTCAATAAATTCAGAAAAATTTCAATTTGAGAACGTTTATGTGATATCAATTGGTAAAGCAGCGTGTCCAATGGCTAAAGCAATTGAGGAGATTTTTGGGGATAAAATAAGTGCAGGAATTGCAGTGACAAAACTTGGGTATGGGCTCCCTCTTGATTTAATTGAGGTTATAGAGGCTGGGCATCCAATTCCCGATAGCAACTCTCTCAAAGCTGCGAAAAAAGGCATAGAAATTACAGAAATGGTTAGAAAGGATGATATCTTGCTTTTCTTAATTTCTGGTGGTGGTTCGGCGCTATTTACACTCCCTGAAGATGGAATATCATTAAAAGAAAAAATGCTCACAACTGAACTCCTCCTCAAGTCTGGAGCGAAAATTCATGAAATAAACACAGTCAGGAAGCACATTTCCAAAATTAAAGGGGGGAAGATTGCCAAGCGTGTTAAAGGAACGATTCTGGCTTTAATAATTTCTGACGTTGTTGGAAACGACCTCTCTTCAGTAGCCTCAGGTCTGACTGTGAAAGATCCAACAACCTTTCAGGATGCCCACCGAATTTTGACTTTATATGACTTATGGAATGATATTCCTGAAGGTGTAAGAAAATGTATCGAAGAAGGTTTGGAAGGGAAAAGAGAAGAAACTCTAAAAGAGGACCTGCCGAATGTTTACAATTTCATAATAGCCGACAACACCATAGCTTGTGAGGCTGCAATGAAAAAGGGACTGGAACTAGGATACGAATCCTACATCCTAACCACAACAATAGAAGGGGAGGCAAAAGATGTTGCTCTATCGCTGGGTTCAATTGTTGAGGAGATTTATAACAGAGAAAGACCATTTTCTAGACCTTGTGTCTTGATTGCAGGTGGAGAGACAACTGTAACACTCAAAGGCGACAGAATAGGTAAAGGTGGACCAAATCAGGAATTTGCTTTGAGTATTGCTAGAAAAATAAGAGGATTACGAGGTGTAGCAGTGCTGAGTATTGATACAGATGGTACAGATGGACCAACAGATGCAGCAGGAGGGCTTGTAGACTCCTACACCTATGAAACTCTTCAAAAAATAGGCTTTGATGTTGAAGAGCAATTAAAGAAGCATGATTCTTATCATGCTTTAAAAAAGTCAGGAGCATTGCTCATCACAGATGCAACCAGAACAAATGTTAACTCAATAGTAATTATCGTCCTTACTGAATGATATATTTCAAAAATTCAATAATTTTGTAAATCAAAATGTGAGAAAGTTAAGAACTCATTCTGGATAGAGGACCATGCTATTAGGATACTTTGCAACGCTTAGGTGTTAAATTCAGACATGAGAGTTTTAGAGAAAGGAATCGGTTAAAATCCCTTATTTAGCTTTAACCATAGATCCAGAATTTCCTTCTGCTCAATAACTGTTAACTTCAGGAGGGGGAGATTATAATGGTGGAACAGATTTTGAGGGATGTCCGTGTTCTACTTTAACGTTATGGGCCACAAAGTATATATATAATCA
>JALURI010000097.1 GCA_027016965.1 Geoglobus sp. | reverse complement strand
TCAACAGAATTCCTGAAAATTCTCATTTTGTATCGACCTCCTTTATGGGGAATTTGCCAACAATTTGAGTGTAGAACTTATCAGCTTGCTTTGTTTTGTTGATGTAGTGGGCTGAGCCAACAGTAACAGATGCTCTGCCCTGAATGTAATCTGCGACACTCTCTGGAATGCCGTTCTCAATCAAGAAGTTCATGTGCCATTTTCTGATCTTCTTGCCTGTGACCATCCCATGATTTATCGCATCTCTGATGCCATAATCAATGTTTAGCTGTTCAAGAGTTTTCGCAAAGCTCAAGGGCATATAAGCCCAGTATCCTCTCTTCTTTCCTGCAGATACAAAATGGATTGGATACCTTGCAACTTTGTCGTTCACTATTACAAGATTCTGGATGTCATAACTCTGTAAAATCCTGACAGCATGTAGAATTCTGACCCCTGAAAACATTATCAGGCAGAAGGTTATTCTTGCCTCTTTCCCTCTTTCAGATACAATCTCATAAGCCTCAACAAGCTGATCTGTTGTTATGTGCCCTTCATCTGGATTGCTTTTCTCCCACTGCAATGCTCTGCAATATGGATCTATCATCTCTGGTGGAAATTCGAGTCTTTTCTCGTAGAAATCGAGGAGGTTTGCTATCGCTGAGCTTACCCACCTCAGTTTTCCACCTCTGCTTTCCTCCTTTAATTCATCAAGGAGTTCACCGAGCTGAGCTGGGTGGTCTATTGGTTCTGTCAGATATTTTTCAAGATATTTGTAATATCGCTCAGCGGTATCCTGCGATATTTTACTCTGAAGAAACCTGTAGAACTGTTTTTTCACTTTGCTGAAGTCTATGGTTGCCACATTCGGTAAATGGACTCTGGATCCCGCGACCCCGGTTCGAATCCGGGCGGGGCTATCATCCTCCAAGGTATATAGCCTACTCCAAACCTCCACGTTCATTTTCCTGTCAAACCACCACAGAACAGGCAGATGCCGACGTTTTGCAATCTCAAGTATTGCTTCTTTGGTGATCCTCTAAACGGGAAAGGTCAGATAATTGTTCTTTGATGATCTGAAAGTGGAGAAAAAGAGACTGAATCACCAAACCTACAAGAACTCTGGTATGGTTCAAATTTTATTTGCGATCTTAAAAGCATAAACACCTCTCTTTTTTATCTCCTCAATCTCAAACCCCTCAAGTCTTCTCTCAAGTTCCTTACTCCTTTCATCGTACATAACAGTCAGTGTGGCATTTTCAGGCATTATATCTGCAAGCCTTGCAACGAAATCATCTCTGTTTTCCTTCGGAATTGCTCTGGCCTCGACAATTGCATTTCCGGTTTTGGATAAAATCTCTACAAAGATGTCATCTGCAAGTCTCTGCATCTCCTCAAAATTTCCAAGCTCCTTATCAACCCTGCTGAATTCTTTCAGCAAATTCTCCTTTTCATCCTCATCAAAAACCCTGTCCAAGCCCGGAAACAGAGAGTGGTTTTCCCTGTCAATGTGATCTGGAATGAAATTTGCCCATTCTCTCAGACTTACAATTGCGTTTTTCAAATCTCCACTTTCAATGGATTCAATTGCTTCTTTAACCCTTGCCCTTGTCATCTCATGCTCCTTTTCCATTGCATCAATTGGTGATGTGTCAATTCTCTTTTTCTTGGCTCTTTCAAAAACAATCATTTCCTCCTTTTCGTGGTGATAGCGATCTGCAAACCTCTTTATGAATTCTAAAACCTTTCTAAGTGTTTCTTGATCAATGTCATGAGTCGTGCGCATTGCAGAAAGTGCCGATGCCACCTCTATAATTGGATAATGTTCGACTGTCATGATTCTGAATGGATTCTCATCAGACATTGAAATCACCTGGCGGATCTGGGGATTCAATTATTTATAAATGCTTCTGAGAAAGTGAAAGATTGTTAGAGGGGATAACGGATCTGAAGAAATTGAGAGAACTATGTTAAAAATGTTTGAGTGGCTATTCGATTCCCCTTTCTTAAGGCTGGAGAAACGTATTTAATTCCCACTCACTGTTTTTCTAACTTAATAGTGATTAAATTTATTGGAGAGAACAGAGAGTATAGACACTCCAAATGATAAGGTAAATGCCAAAAGAGTTTTATGAGATGTCTGCAAAAAAGTCAGTCCTTGTTTACTGGCATAGAAATGAGAGAAATGGGCAATTTGAGTATTTGCAAAAAGTTTTAAGAAAAAAAACAGATGAATTTGACGGCAGAAATGTTGTTTGTATTGATTTGACAGATCTTGAGCGATTTACACAATCAGCCTGAGAAGTTTTAAATGTGACCCGATAAAAACATTTTTCTACGATCCTATTAAAGAAAAAATCATGAAAATTGCTGTTCACGGTTCAGCAGGAAGAATGGGCAGGCTCGTGATAAAAAATGCTGTTGATGAAGGGCTGGAGGTTGTTCAGGCATTCGATGTTTCAAGGGTTGGGGAGGATGCAGGAGAGGTTGCGGGGGTCGGTAGAATAGGAGTACCGATCTCAGATAGAATCGATGAGATTTCATGTGATGTGGCCATAGATTTCTCAATTCCATCTGCTACACTCAAACTCCTGAAGGTTTGCACAGAAAAGGGTGTGAAAGCAGTTATTGGGACAACTGGATTCAATGAAGAGCAAAAAAAGAAAATAGAAGAGTTGTCAAAGAGTGTTCCAATTGTCCTCTCACCTAACTTCAGCGTTGGTGTGAACATATTCTGGAAAGCTCTGGAAATGCTGGCGGAAAAGCTCTCCGACTACGACATGGAAATAGTCGAGATTCATCACCGCTTCAAAAGAGATGCACCGAGTGGAACAGCTTTGAAGGCTGGAGAGGTTCTGAAAGAGCATTCAGAGAGAGAATTGAGATTAACCTTCAGTAGAGAGGGTGAGAGCCTGAGAAAAGATGACGAGGTTGGGATTTTTGCAGTCAGGGGAGGGGATGTTGTCGGAGAACATACCGTTTTCTTCATAGGCTTTGGGGAGAGAATAGAGCTAACTCACAGAGCCTGGAACAGAGAGGCATTTTCAAGAGGAGCAATTAAGGCAGTTAAGTGGATAGCTGAGACCAACAGACCGGGCCTTTACTCCATGAATGATGTGCTTGGGATATAATTTCGAAGCATTTATCTTTTCCTCTTTTCCTGTTTTCTGGGGATTGCGATGGCGACCTATCAAAAAGTTGTCGAAACTGTTGTCCGGTTGTTCAAAAAGGCTGAAACAGAGCTACCCGAGGATGTGATCATGGCTTTAAAAAATGCTTATGAAAGAGAGGAGAATGAGGTAGCCAGAAACATGCTGAATGCGATAATCCAGAACATTGATGCTGCAAGAAAGCTGAAGGTGCCGATGTGTCAGGACACAGGCATTCCAATAGTCTTTGCAGAAGTTGGTAAAGAGCTGCACTTGGACTTCAACCTCAGAGATGCAATAGTAGAGGGGGTTAAGAGGGCAACAAAAGAGGTTCCATTGAGACCCAACGCAGTTCACCCTCTCACAAGAGATAACCCGGGTACGAATGTGGGGTGGCACATCCCTCAGATAACATTCGACATTGTAGAGGGTGACGAGCTGAAACTGACAGTAATGCCAAAAGGGGCTGGTAGTGAGAACGTTTCAGCTTTAAAGATGCTTCTCCCAAGTCAGGTAGGCAGAGTGAATGAGTTCATTCTTCAGACTGTAAAAAATGCAGGCGGTAAGCCCTGTCCGCCCATTGTTGTTGGCATTGGCATAGGCTCGACATTTGATGGATCAGCAAAGCTTGCAAAGAAGGCTCTTCTCAGAAATATGACTGAGATGAACGGGTTCGAGTTGAACCTGCTTGAAAAAATCAACAGCCTCGGTATAGGACCAGGAGGACTTGGTGGGAACACCACAGCTCTTGCTGTGCTTGTCGAAATGGGTTACTGCCACACTGCTTCTCTGCCTGTTGCTGTTAATATTCAATGCTGGGCTAACAGAAGAGCTTCAGCAATTTTGAGGTGAGACGATGGGAGAATACTACCTGAAAACCCCGGTTGAAAAAGACGAGATTCTGAGGCTTAATGCCGGAGATGTGGTTTACATAACGGGCACGATGATCACAGCGAGAGATGAAGCCCACATGAGAATGATAGAGTGCTTTGAAGAGAAGAAAGATCTTCCCTTCAGGATTGAGGAAGTTGTGATATACCACTGCGGTCCAATAATTGTGGAGGAAAATGGAAAGTACAGAGCCATCTCTGCCGGTCCAACAACATCTGCGAGGATGAACCCTCTCACGCCTCAGGTGATGAGAAGGGTTGACAGAATGGTGATTGTCGGCAAGGGCGGGATGAACGAGGATGTAGTTAAGGCACTGGCAGATAAGGGTGTCTATCTTGCCTACACAGGAGGAGCTGGGGCTTTGGCTGCTCAGGCGATAAAGAAGGTTAAGGGAGTTTACTGGGAAGATCTCGGAATGCCGGAAGCGGTTTGGGTTTTTGAGGTTGAGAACTTTGGTCCATGTATTGTCGGAATCGACTCAAAGGGAAACAGTCTCTACAGAGATGTAGAGAACAAGGTGGAGGAGAACTTCAGAAAAATTCTTTCTCAGCCATAACCTCATCAACTATCTTCCCCCACTCGGCATTCTCTGCCCTCTCCCAGAGGTACCAGAAAAGATACTCACACCACTTTACAAAGTCCCTGTCCTCGGAGACATATATCCTGTCTGTCCTGTCATTTAGCTGAAGTACTGCAAGCTTTCCATCAATAACTCCAAGCTGGATGGGTGTGTCGAGAATCCTTATCTCAACCTTGCTTTTGATTATTTCGTATTCTTCTCTGGAAAGATCCATGTCAATCAGAACTTTTTTGAACATTGACCTTCTTCCAAAAAGTGTTTCATGATTGCTTATAACCCTCTCAGAGACTCCTTCAAGGTTCTTTTCAGCCATAAGTCTGTAAACATCGTAGCTGATTACCTTGTCAATGTACAGTCCATAATTTTTTGCATTTGCAACTGCATCAACCCCAATTTTCAGAGCGGTTTCAACATCCATAACCGTTGCTTTTTTCAGATTGTGAAATCCGGCAACAAATCCTGAAGGAAGGATTGAGATGAATTCCGATAGTTCAAGGATATCACTTCGATATTGGTACACACACTCCAGTGATGTGAGTATTTTTTCCACTGCCACACCAAAGCCAGTAAGTTTGTATTTCCCGTTGGATTTTTCAACTATATCAAGACTTTCAAACTTGGACAGGATTCTCGATGCTGTTGAGAATGAGACTCCATCTATCTCTATAATATCACCAATACTGCAATCTTCATTTCTTAATTTTCTTAAAATTTCAATTCTCCCCTGATTTCCCAACTCTCTTATAAGATATGCACCCATATCATTC
>JALURI010000096.1 GCA_027016965.1 Geoglobus sp. | reverse complement strand
AGATGATACGGCAAAGCAGGAGATAGTGGATGACGTGATACAGCTTGTTGTTCTGTATTTCCTGATTTAGCCAGAATTTCCTTCCAAAATTTTTTTATTGTTCTGTGGGGTATTTGAGAGGATGACATGCATTCATGACACTGCCATAACCTGTCAGTTTGAGCTGAGATGTGATGAATGTCCGTTGAAGGATTCCATAATGGAGGATTATCCACATTAAATTCTTCTCCTCAGGGAATTTCTCAGCCATATCGAGATGGGCAGTCTTTTCCCATCAATGTATGTTTTTCCACTGAGCAGACTGCTGATAAAATCTCCATTGAACAGAGTTATTCCATATCCCATTTCAGCTGTGCTGTGGGCATCACTCCCTGCTGTGAATGGCTTGGTATATCTAACAGCATACCTCCTTGCAAGCCAGTTGAATATCCCCACAACGTACTTGGCATTGAAAACCTCAATCCCGTCTGCATACCTGAAAAGCTCAGGTTTTCTGACTCCTTTTCTTTCAATCTGAAATGGATGCGGTATTATGCAAACGCCCCTCTGCTTTTTTGCAGCTTCAACCGTTTCCTTCAGGCTCATCCTCCGGTCAATGTCTCTCTCAACTCCTAAAACAAGAAGATGTCCGTCAGATGTTGTGACCTCAACTCCCGGAATTATCTGGATGTCGAGATTCTCATCTCTTGCATAGTCCATTGCAGAAAGACCCCCCGATACTGTGTCATGGTCTGTTACAGAAAGGCAGTCAAGTTCAAGCTCAACGGCTCTTCTGACAATTCTGTCTGGAGTGTCTGAACCATCGCTGTATGTTGAGTGAACGTGAAGTTCAGCTCTTAGCATGGAAAGACTTTTTGATGGCACTGTAAATTAAAGTTTATGAGGATCCTTCTTGTAACAGGGAAACTTGCAGAAGAAATGGTCAGAAAAAAATCTAAAGGATGTGATGTTCATGTTGCGGATGTGGATGTTGCTGCCTTTATAACCCACAGGGATCTTGAAGGTATCGATCTCTCTAAATACGATCTTGTTCTTGTTCCGGGACTTGCCAGGGGGAAATGGGAAGAAGTTGAAAGGAAAAAGGGGGTTAAGGTGAGGCTCGGACCTGTTCATGCATTTGACATTCCCAGAGTTGTCAATTCTGCTGAAAGAATTGAGCTTTCCCATCACATTCCTGCTGACAGGCTTGTTGAGATTGAAAAGGAAAGGGAGATTATGAAGCTCATTGAGCAGGAAGAATCGGGTGTTTTTGATATAAATGGAATTCAGATTGGAGGAAATAGCAGAATGAAGGTTGTAGCTGAGGTGGTTGATGCAACAGAGCTTGGAAGAGATGAACTTGCTGAAAAAATTCAGTATTACACAGAATGCGGTGCGGACATAATCGATCTCGGCATCCCCCTCAGTTTTTCCACAGATGATGTGAGGAGAGCTGTGAAGGTTGCAAGGGACATGTGCAGGGCTTTGAGCATTGATACATTTTCAAAAAAAGCGATTGAAATCGCCATGAATGGGGGAGTTGACATGATCATGAGCGTATCTCTGCAGAATCTTGATGTCGCTGAGCTCATAGACCATCAGGCTGTTGTTGCTGTTGAGAGAGATGTGGAGAGGCTGAAACATCTTGTCGAATTTCTGAAAACAAAAACTGAAAAGGTGATAGCAGATCCGGTTCTGGATATAGATGGGCTGGTAAGCAGTTTTCGGAGGTACCAGTCATACAGAACGATTGATCCGGTTACACCCACCCTCTTTGGAGCGGGAAATGTTACAGAGCTGTTTGATGCAGATTCAACAGGAATAAATGCTCTTCTTGCCTACATTGGAATGGAAGCCGGGGTAAGCATTCTTTTCACAACAGAGGCAAGTGTGAAAACAAGGGGAAGTGTTATGGAGCTTTCCAGAGCAAGCTACATGGCAAAGGGTGCTGAAATAAGACAGAGTCCACCAAAAGACCTTGGAATAAACCTTATTGCCCTAAAGGAGAAATTCAGATATCCTGAACCTGCAAAGCCAGAGGAATACGTGCAGGCAGAGAAAAACAGAAGATTTGAAAGGGACCCGATGGGCGACTTCAGAATATGGATTTCAGAAGGAAAAATATTCTGCCATCACGAGAAGGCTGTGATAGCAGGCAGAGATGCGAAAAGCATTCTTGACACAATTTTAAGGCTAAATCTTGTAAGCAGGCCTGATCATGCAGGATATCTGGGAAGGGAGATCAAAAAAGCAGAAATTGCCCTGAAACTTGACAAAAATTACATGCAGGATCAGCCTTTGAGGTTTGGAATATACGGAGAGATTGAATAATTACAGAACGAAAACAGCTGCAGAAACAACTGTTGTGCAGTCCCTTACTTCAGCAACCTTTGTTATGCTGAATGTTTTTCCAGCCTTCACTCCAAACGCAGTTTCAAGCATGAATTTTGCGCTCTCCTCTGCCTTTCTTCCAACATCTTCTCCCCTGTAAATGCCATGATACTCTGTCAAATAGCCGTGAAGTGACGGATCATCAGGAACTGCACATCCAATTGTCGCATAGATTTTCTTCCCCTCTTCATTGCTTGTTTCTTTCGCCATAACGCAGAAAACGATCTGCCCCGGATAAAGATCCCTCATGCCATCATTCATCTCAACGATCTCGCACTGTGGGGGAAAGATGCTGCTCACAGTTACAAGATTAAATCTCTCAATGCCAGCATCCCTCAAAGCGAGCTCAAAGCTCACAAGCTCATCCTCATGGCTTCCTGAACCTGATGTAAAGAACACCTTTCTCGGAACCAGAAATCTATTTCTGTCGATTACCTCAGATTTTATTCCCTGGATTCCATTGATCTGCTGCTCAATTCTCACAGATTACTCCAATACAAGGAGGATATTTAAGATTTTTGAACTCAGAAAAAGATGAAAGTTTCTGTCAGCTCTTCCGCATGAAGTGACATCTCCCATCTTTCTCTGCACTCACATTCTTTTTTGAAAACATCTCTGTTTTGGGTGAGGGAGAACTTTCTTATCTCCCTGACAACATCCCCGTCACATCTGAAGCAGTTGTGGGGACCTCGTTTTTTACCGCCTGCAACAGGATCGCATATAATTTCTGCATCTGATTTTTTCAGGATATCAACCGCACTCCAGAGCCATGGAGGGCGGTAAAGTCCTTTAAGATACAGACTTTCAACTGGTGTTTTTGAATGGACGGTCATGAGGTTCAGGGATACAATATCTGCAAACCTCTTCACATCGTTTAATGATTTGAGAATGTCCTCAATGCTCTCCTTTTCTGTCAGCAACGGTGGCTTCAGGAGTAAATACGCCTTTACCCTCGCAACCTCCCGCAGCATTTTGCTTGCTTCAACGAAATCCTGAAATGTGAATCCCTTGTTTATCAGTTCTGCCCTGTAAACATCGTTTGATGTTTCAAGCCCGATGCCAACCTCAACCTCCACATCCAGCAGGGAGATCTCCTTTACTGTCTCCTCTGTTATGAATTCAGGGCGGCTTTCAACTATAATCTTCCTGAATCCTTTCTCCTGAATTTTTTTGAAGATCTTCTGTCTTGTTTCTTTTTCAATCTCTCTGCTGTCAAAAAAGCTTCCGGATGTGAAGATCTTTATTATCTGGCCTGATTTTCTTTCAACTGCCCTGAAAAGCTCGGCAAGTATTTTTTCCTGGGTCGCATCTCTGGGGGAGTCTGATGTGTAGCTGCACATATGACATGAGTCCCATGAGCACCCCTTAGTTGGGAGTATTACTGTCAGACAGTCAACAATCTCATCATCAAACCTCTCCTTTTCAATCCATGTCTTCAATAGAATCTCCTCCTGAATCCGATTTTCTTGCCGTAGTAAAGCCCCACTGCAAGCCCTCCAAGATGTGCAATATATGCAACTCCCGTGAAGATGGAGAATGGTGTGAGGAACAGGTTGTAAAGGGCGAAGAGAACAACAGCAACTCTGATATTTATTGGAATTATAAAAAACAGAAGAACCCTTATCTCTGGAGCAATTATGGCAAGGGCACCCATTATGCCATATATCGCCCCAGAAGCACCCAGGGCAGGAACATATGAGGAGGTTGCTGAAGAGAATGCGAGGTACATAATATTTCCGAAAATACCTGAAAGTATGAATATTCTCAGATAGGTGTTTCCACCAACCCTTCTCTCAAGCTCCGATCCGAAAAAGAAGAGAACAATCGCATTGACAAGATAATGTTCGAAGGAGCCATGGAGGAATATACTTGTTACAATCTGCCAGGGTCTCTGGAGAACCAGTTCAGGATCAAGCCAGAGATATTGGATGATCGGCTTGAATATTATTTCGATTGCAAAAAGAACTGTTATCAGTGCAAGAATTACATTATTGTATCCATACGTCTGAAAAACATTCTTCTTTTTTCGAAGATTTGGATCCAGTTCATAAATTGAGATATCTCTTTTTTTTCTTTTCACAGCCTTTTTCCCAATTTCATCCTCTCTTCTGACCTTTACGGGTATGTCGTAAAGCCCCTCACACTCATGCTTTTCAGGCAGTCTGTGATCTGAACAGAAAGCCCCACCACAGTAACTGCATTTATATGGCAGAAACTCTTCCTTTCCACATACATCACATCCAGCCACTTGCCTGAGTTGGCAGGATTGTATTTAAATTTTGGCTAAAATTGAGGAGTATTTTCTTATCTTGGCGTCATCATAGGATGAAAGCCATGAGAGCCAACACAGTTCAGTTGCCCTGAATCCAGTCCTTTTTGATATTTTTTCCGCTTCTTTAATGAATTCGATATCATTATCCGGCATTTCCTCATACTTTTCGAGAAATCTTCTGACTATCCTGTCTGGCATTACAGTATCTATCCCGCCCATCATCCTCAGATACTGAAATGTGTTTATTCCCGCTCCTTTCACATCAAGCCATTCCCTCCATCTTTCAAGCTCAGCTCTCTGCGCCCATTTCCTGAGTCCATCAACCTCCTCACCATAGCTCAATACAGTTTCAGCAATTCCATACGCAACCTTCCAGCTTCTTCTGTTTTTCCAGACTGTATAAAAGGTGCTTTCATCATGCCTGATGAATTCGTTCAGCGACCTTATTTTGCCTGAATCCACAAACCTTTCTCTGAATTCAAGAACTCTTGGAACCACAACAGAGAAATAGTTCACTCCAACAGAGGTTATTGCAGAATCAACAATCATCAGGAGGACATTTCCATCATATCTTTCAGAATTGAGAACCCGTTTACAGAATTCAATTGTCTCAGGCGACCTCCTCACCAAGCTGTTCAGTTCTTCCCTCAAGCTCCTCAACAATCTTTACCACCTTCTCCGGATTCACCTGATACGTCTGAATTATCCTTGCCACCTCCCTGAAATCCCTTATGCTGTTGTCAAGCATGTACTGAAGAACTC
>JALURI010000095.1 GCA_027016965.1 Geoglobus sp. | reverse complement strand
TCGGGACATCCTCTCCACGTAGTGCAAGCCCCTTGGTAACCAAATCTTCAAAGCCTTTTCTATTGTAGTCATCTGCAGGCACTATATAAATCTTTCCAGGAGTCTGGCGTAGGTAAAATTTTATGGTCTCAAACCCGTATCTATGTAGCAAGGCATCGTCAATGGTATGGTCTAAATCATCTAAGTCGAAAAGCGTTATCAAGTCACAAAAAGGTCTTATATCGAGAGAGTCTATAGCGACCTGTTTAAATTCTTTAAGAAGGTCTTCTTTGTCCTTATCAGAGGCATTATCCCATTCCTGAGATTTTTTTATTAATTCCTGGATTTTATTAAGGTAGAGAGGTTTATATTTTTTTATATATTCATCTATTTCTTTACATCTGATATTGTATTGCATTATAAGCTCTGTAAGTTTGTTCGTTACTTCATACGATCCCTCTCTATAGCCTTCTTCCAGAATCTGTTTTAATCTTACCGCTATTGCTCCATCCACCCCATAGATGGTCAAAGGGAATGTGCTTGAGGGATTAAGTATCCACCCACCCTTACCGTCAGATGTTACCTGACCTGTATCAGGGTTGCCAAAAGATTCTTCTTCATCCACTACAAGACTAAATTCTTCAGGGATAGATGCCTTGCCTGTTGTAGTTTCATAAATAGCGGTCTTTTCTTGCTTGCTCTCCACAAATAGTTGATAGCTACGGCCCTTTTTAACTCTTTTTATCAGTCCAAATCTGTCGGCAAAGTATAAGGCATAATAGATATCATCTTTTGCTACAGGACGGTCGTAATCATAGAGTTCTGGCCAGCTCATTGACTCAAACTGTCTGGTAATCTCTGACTGAAGGATACCGGGATTCTTCTCTATAATGAGAATAAGACGGGACAGGAGTTCTTTAAAAATGGGGTCTCTTCTTACAAAATTATCGTATTCCTGCTGGGCATAGTGAATCACTTCTTCAGGTGCTCCACCTCTTTTAAGGTCTTCTATACATTTCATATAATTAACCCGTGCTGCAAGATAATCCCCTGCCCTTTCAGCCTCTTTTGCCTGTTCCAAAAAGTGAAGATTTTCAAAAGGAACAACCTGCTGTCCGCTGGATTCTTCTTTTATGGATGTTTCCTCAGTAACTGCCCCAGTAGAGGCCCTCTTTAGTTTATATTGTCTGTAATAATAACGTGGAACAGCAAAGATACCATAAAGTATAAAAAGGCCCCAGCAAATTATTAGGATAGATGAGATTGTTTCATTATAAGGTTGAATTAAGGCTGCTGAGAATGGGAGCAAGATGAAAATGATAAAAAACCTGGTGAGTCTCATGGTGCCATCTCCTCAGGTTGTTAATGACTTATAAGCGTTGCCATACCCACTTTACCCTGCCCAGGATGAGCTCGGGCTTGAAGTCTTCCTTTTTTATGTAAGCTTCAGGATAAGCAGGGTTATCACTTTTAAGTAGTAGTTTGTCTGGTTCAACGAAGATCCTTTTAATGACACTTCCTTCCCAATCAATCCATACTGCGTAGATCTTTCCACTTACAAGTTCCCTGTCCTCCCTATCCACCCCCACG
>JALURI010000094.1 GCA_027016965.1 Geoglobus sp. | reverse complement strand
GTGTAGATCGACGACGTCGCCGCAGCCGAAACACACAACGCCCTTCGTCGCCGGCTCCGCGCCGATCATCACCTTGAGGAGCGTCGACTTGCCGCCGCCGGAACCGCCGAGGATGCATACCGTCTCCCCCTCCTCGACATCGAATGACACGCCGCGAAGGACCTCGACTCCCTTGCCGTCCTTGTAGAAGGTCTTGTGAACGTCGCGAACGGAGATGATCGGCATGTCAATAGAACCGGATGGTCATGATCCACGTGATCATGGCGTCGGCAACGATGATCGAGACCAGACTCACGACCACCGAGACCATGGTGTTCCGCGCCACTCCGTTCGGCCCTCCACGGACGCTGAGTGCGTTCTGGCACGACACCATGCAGATGATGATCGCAAAGACGAGCGCCTTCACGACGCCGGCAATGGAATCCTCCCAGGTAAAGGACTGGTGCGCCGTGTTCATGTACTCGGACACCGGTATGCGGTAGAGGCCGGTGCCGGCCAGAAGGCCTCCCAGGTTCCCGACGAGATAGGAGTAGATGGTCAGGCAGGGCAGCATCACGCAGATCGCGATGAACCGAGGCGCCACGAGGTAACCGACCGGGTTGATGCCCATCGTACGCAGAGCCAGCACCTCTTCGTTGATCACCATCGTGCCCAGCCCGGCGGTGAAGGCGGCCCCGACACGGCCGGATATCACGATTGCCGTCATCAGCGGGCCGAGTTCACGGACGACGGCGATGCAGATCATCTGCGGGACGATCGACATGGCGCCGTACTGCTGGAACTTGTCGGCGGTCTGGAGCACGAGGATGCCCCCGACGAGCAGCGAAACCAAACAGGTGATGAACATCGACCGGACACCGATCTGATGCATCAGGTCGAAGACCTGGGCCCGAAACCGCGTCTTGCCGGTGAACGGTCCGACCAACACCCAGTACAGGGTCTGGATCAGGAGCTGAGCAACGGCGCCCATCGCGGCGAACGCCGACAGCATCGGTCGCAGGAGCGGGGCGAACGCGTCGCTGACGGCGCTCATGAAGCGTCAACCTTCCACGGTGAAGACGGGGAGGAGCTTCGACATCTGCAAGACGTCACGAACGCCGTCGGAGATGTCCACGAGCGCGAAGGGTACATCACGTTTCTTGGACCATTTCATCCCTTCGATCAGGACGGCGATCCCCGAGCTGTCGATGTACGGCACGTCCTTGAGCGCCTTCGGTTTCTTCTTCAGAGTCTTCTTGATCTGGTCACGGAGTTGGGGCGACGTTTCCATGTCGACCTCGCCGCTCACGTTCAGGATGACACTCTCGGGTTCCTCCCGAACGTCAATCGCCAGTTTCATCGGACTTCCTCGCGGAAAGAGCCTTCGTCATCACCAACGCCATCCGACCCTCTTTTCTCTCGTCAGGCACGAAGTCGACCGAATCCATGACCTCGGCGATGAAGTGCGTCCCGAGCCCACCCGGCCTCACGTCGTCCAGGTCGCGTGGTTTGATCTTGTCGACGTCGCGCTCCTTGCAGAAGTTGAGGATCCGAACGGTGATCTTCTTCTTGCCGTCCTCGATCTGGAGGC
>JALURI010000093.1 GCA_027016965.1 Geoglobus sp. | reverse complement strand
TTTTATATTCAAAAGAAAGCACCACTTCAAAAGCGCCTTTATAATCAATATTAATAATGATTTCCGGTTCTGATTTTCCACAGAAACTGAGAAAAATTAAAAATAATGATATTAATCTTTTCATTTCACAATCACCCTTTTTGTTTTGAAAACCTTACCACTCCTTTTATAAATCATAAAAAATATACCTTTATATTTTCCAGGTATCTTTGAATTTTGAATCTCTATTTTTCTTCCTGAAACATCAAAAATACTTAAATCTTTAATTCCATTCTCAATTCTTCTGCTGAAAATTGTTATTTTTTTATTTTCAGAATACTCAATATCAAGTAAATCTGCAAGGAACCTCTTTATTTTCCTGTTATCAGTTAGTTCAAAAATCTGGTAGAATATATTTTTGTTCTCATAAAATTCAGGAATGTCGGGGTTAAAAGCAAAATTAAAATATCTGTTTAGATGTGTTAACCCAAAATTTTTACCTATGGTAAGAACATCCTGCTCATTTATTATTCCATCACCGTTACAATCTGCAAAGGTCGCCATTCTGGGCAACCATTTATCAGAAAGCTGTGGTCCCCAGTTATCACCCTGATTTCTTGCAGGTCCGGTTAATCCGAAGTAAAGACCGATTGGCAGAACATCCATCTCATTAACAATTCCGTTAGCATCAGCATCGCCGGGATAAACAACATATTGATTTGATGAAGCCAAGATTACTGCATTAGAAGCATCCAGCCTTCCAAACCCATAGACCGTATCATAACCTGTTTCGCCCAGATCAATTGCTGTTCCTGTCAAAATTCTTCTTAAATCAAGATTTGATAATTGCGGATCCTGTGAGAGAACAAGTGCAGCAACACCTGTAACATGAGGAGAAGCCATTGATGTTCCCTGATAAAAGAAAAAGGTAAAGGAATCAACAATAGGGGTTCCTCCTGACTCATAGCATGTATTCTGCAAAATCCCATCTGCGTAGCCATCATTATTTAAATCTGCATTTAAATCACCGCCTGGAGCCACAATTTCAATTCCCTGACCATATTGGGAATACCATGTAAGAGAGTCAAGATAGTCAGTGGCACCAACTGCGATACATTCTTTATATCCTGCAGGATAGGAAAGTTCCGAAACTCCACTATTTCCTGCCGCACATATAACTAAAACTCCCTGCTCATAGGCATTCTTTATAGCCAGATGAAGCACATCCATCCCTGTTGAATCGCCGGGAGGACCTCCCAGGCTCATATTAATTATTTTTGCTCCGTTCTGGACGGCAAAAGAAACTCCATCAGCAATCTGAGAGGCAGAACCACCTCCAGGACCAAGAACCTGAGCAAGAATTACGGAGACACCCGGAGCAATCCCTGCAACACCGGAGTTATTATTGGTTGTCTGGGCAACAGTTCCGAGAACATGTGTTCCATGGGGCGAGGAAGGGTCAGGGTAATTATCATCATGATAAAAATCATAGGTTGCAACTACATTTATACCCTGCAGGTCAGGTGCCTGATGATAATAACCATCAGAGCTTATTACCTCATTCTGCTCGTAGGAGGGTATTGGGGCAGTTC
>JALURI010000092.1 GCA_027016965.1 Geoglobus sp. | reverse complement strand
TCGCCGGGGGTCACGGGCGGTTCCAAACGATGCCTGGACCCACATGGCCAACCGCTGCTCAAAATCGTAACACACATTAAGGATCCTCTGTGTGTGGCAATTGGTGAGACAGGGCTGGATTATGCAAAGGAATATTCTCCAAAGAAGGTCCAGGTAAAGTGGTTCCACAGACTTATAAAATTATCAGGTGAGTTCCAAAAGCCTATGATCGTGCATATCAGGAATGCAATGGAAGACGCACTCGATTTGCTCGAAAAAAATAAAGGTAATTTTTCAGGTGGAGTGCTTCACTGTTATTCAGGAGACGTAACTCAGGCTAAAAGGGCACTTTCACTGGGATTTCTGCTTTCGCTATCAGGCACAATTACTTTCAGAAATGCTCACAAAATAAGAGAAGTGGTTGAGGAAATTCCCCTTGAAGCGTTTTTAATTGAAACAGACTCACCGTTTCTATCTCCAGTACCATTCAGAGGAAAGAGAAATGAACCTGCCAGGGTCAGGTTTGTAGCTGAAAAAATAGCAGAAATTAAAGGACTTTCAATTGAGGATGTAATGCGAGTGACCAACCTGAATTTTCACAGAGTATTCAGGATTCCCTATGTCAATGAGCCCAAAATTGCATACAGAATAAGAAATTCTCTTTACCTCAATATTACCAACAGATGCACAAATGCCTGTGTTTTCTGTGGAAAGTTCAGATCGTGGTATGTAAAGGGACACTATCTGAAGCTTGAGCGAGAGCCAGCTGTGGCAGAAATCCTGGAAGCGGTTGGCGACCCCTCACCTTATGACGAAGTTGTATTTTGCGGATATGGAGAACCTCTGTTAAGACCTGAAGTCGTTAAAGCTGTTTCTGAAAAACTTAAAAATAGAGGCGTCAAAAAAATCAGAGTGGATACTGATGGCCTTGCCAGTGCAATAAATAAAATAAATATTCCAGAGTATTTGAAAGGATTGGTTGATGTGTATTCAGTAAGTCTCAATGCGCCTGATGCCGAAACCTACACGAAACTCTGTCGTCCTCCAGAAGGACTTGACGCATTCGGCGCACTTATTGAGTTCATTAAGGAGGCAAAGAAGCATGCGGAAGTTGTGGTCAGTATTGTAGATGTTCCCGGGGCTGTGAACAGAAGAAAGGTTAAAGAACTTTCTCAGAAGATGGGAGTTCCGCTTAGAGTGCGCAAATACAACGATCTCGGTTAAGAGTGTCAGACAGATACATCAAAAAAATTTATCTTGTTATTTCTGGTGACCACTGGGAGAGAGTTTTTATTCGTGCATGTCTGCGGGAAAAAGGATTTTATGCGGTGGGATGTACGTCCGTTAAAGATGTCAGGGAATGGATTCATGCAGCAGGAATGAGAATTGCAGGTTATTTTCTTGATCTGAACAGAACCCACGATGTTGATGAGATTCTGGGTGAAATTACAGCCATTGAGCCAGATGCAAAGGGTGTTTTTTTGAAAGGCAGAACCTCAAGTATTTCGCGTATTGTATTGCCCGAAAATGCTCTGGTAATGGAAAGACCCGTGAGTGTGGAGGATGCCGTGAAAAGAATGGTTCAGTTCTGGAT
>JALURI010000091.1 GCA_027016965.1 Geoglobus sp. | reverse complement strand
CTGAAATTGAAGAAGATGTTTTTCCGAATATCGAGCTAACCGTTGCGGTGGTTGATGGAATTGAAATAGCCATGAGAAACAGTCTTTTAGTTGCCGGAAATCCTGTAGTTAACATTCCTGTGATCGGTGGGTTTCTGAGAATTTTTTCCGAAATTGATATTGAGAGTGTTGAAAAGGTTGTGGCCCAGAAATTTGGGGACAGAAGTGTTGAAGCACTTTATTCATCTTACGATGAGACCGAGGTTTTCAGAGTCAAGGGGTTTGAAAGAAAAAAGAAAGACCTCAGAAAAAAACCCGCAAAGGTATGGATTCCAGCATCAAAACCTGCAAAAGGAGTTGCCGGAATAACAGGATACTGGAGAGATTTCAGACCAGTCATTGATTACAGCAGATGCACAAACTGTCTTAATTGCTGGATTCACTGTCCTGAAGGATCCATTGAAAGAAAAGACAGCTCTGTTGAGATTGATTACACATTCTGCAAGGGATGCCTTGTATGTCTGGCAGTCTGCCCAAGAAAGGCAATCTCTTCTGAAAGGGAGGTGTTTGTATGAGAGGAATGCTTCTCACAGGAAATCAGGCAGTGGCTCATGCTGTGAAGAATTCAGAAGTTGGAGTTGTCTCTGCCTATCCAATAACACCCTCAACTCCTGTTGTTGAGGAAATTGCTAAAATGGTTGAAAACGGGGAGATGAATGCAAGGCTCATACTTGTTGAATCGGAGCATTCAGCAATGTCTGCATGCATTGGGGCAAGTCTTGGGGGAATTAGAGCATTCACAGCTACATCAAGCCATGGTCTTGCATACATGCATGAAATGCTTCACTATGCCGTCAATGCAAGAACACCCATAGTCATGGCTGTTGCAAACAGAGCCATAGGGCCAGGGTGGAACATATGGGCTGATCTAAGCGATTCAATGTCCCAGAGAGATGTTGGGTGGATCCAGATTTACTGTGAGAGCAATCAGGAGATATATGATTCGATTGCAATGGCCTACAGGGTTGCAGAGCATAAGGATGTCCTTCTTCCAGCCATGGTGTGCTATGATGGTTTTGTTCTTTCTCATACGTCAATGCCAGTGAGGCCTGACAATCTAAGGGAGTTCACAGGTGAGTATGAACCTGTCTGGAAAATTGATTTTGAAAACCCTGAAACTCATGGAAACATCCTTCCTCCGGACTACTTTATGGAACTCAGACATGAGATCTCCAGATCACATGAAAGAGCTCTGAAAATTATGAAAAAGGTGGAAGTAGAGTTTTACGAATCATTTTCAAGAAAAACACCTCTGATTTTTGAGAACTACAGACTTGATGATGCCGATGTTGCAATTGTTACAGCAGGGGCAATCTCTTCTGAGGCAAAGATTGCTGTTGACAGTCTGAGAGAGAGGAGAATAAGGGCTGGACTTTTGAGAATACGATGCTTCAGACCATTCCCGTCACAGCATGTTGCTCAGGTTTTGAGAGATATTGAAAGGGTGTATGTTTTTGACAGATCGGTAAGCGTTGGTTCAGAAGGGCAGATTTTTCAGGAACTCAAATCAGCCTTTTACAGCTCCACATCTAAACCAGAGATTTATGGATGTGTTGTTGGACTTGGAGGGAGGGATGTCACATCTGAGATTTTTGAAAATGTTGTTTCAGGCAGAATCCATTCAGGATGGGTTATGGAGGTGGTTGTATGAGGATATCTTCAATTTCCCGGAAGGAATATCTTCTTGAAGGAAATTCTGCATGTCATGGATGTGGTTCCTCAATGGCTCTGAGAACGGTTTTTAAAGCTCTTGGAAAAAACACCGTGCTTGTTGTGCCTGCAAGCTGCACATCAGTATATCAGGGAATGTTTCCAAATTCTGCCATAGCAGTTCCTGCCGTTAATTCTGCATTTGCCTGTTCTGCTGCGGTTGCATCTGGTCTGAAAGCCTCTCTTGAGCATAAAGGCATAGATGCAAATGTTGTTGTCTGGGCAGGGGATGGAGGTACATACGACATAGGTCTTCAGGCTCTTTCAGGAGCCGCAGAAAGAAATGAGGATATAATCTACATCTGCTATAACAATGAAATGTACTCAAATACAGGGATACAGAGAAGCTCCGCAACACCTTTTGGTGCCTGGACAACCACCACAATTCATGGCAAAAGGGAGCACAGAAAGGATGTTACGGAGCTTATGATTGCACATGGGGTTCCATATGTCGCAACAGCCTCATCTGGCCATCTGGATGATCTCTACAGAAAGATCAGGAGGGCGAAAGAAATTGATGGTTTCAGATACATTGAGATCCTGAGCCCCTGCCCTCCGGGATGGAAATATTCCATGGAAAGGACTGTGGAAATCGCAAGGCTTGCTGTTGAAACCGGAATGTGGATTCTTTACGAGTGTGAACATGGAGCTCTAAGGTTTACAGGTGTAAGCAAAGCCATTGCCGATGGAAAAAAGAGAATGAAGGATGTTGAGGAATATCTGCTTTTACAGGGAAGGTTTGCACATCTTAATGCTGAGGAGATTCAGGAAATCAGAAGGTATGTGGCTGAGAAATGGAGAAAATTTGCCGGTATGAGAGGTGATGGTCATGTTGTTGCAGCAGAGTTCTTTGTTTGAATCCATGATTGAAGAAAGGTTCGAGGAAATTGTCTTTTTCAGCGATCCAAAAACAGGGCTTAAAAGCATAGTTGCAATTCATGACACAACCCTTGGTCCAGCTTTAGGTGGCACGAGAATCTGGAATTACAGAAGTGAGGCTGAAGCTTTGAGTGATGTTATGCGGCTTGCAAGGGCAATGACCATGAAGGCTGCTGGAGCAGGACTGAATCTTGGAGGGGGGAAAGCTGTTATAATTGGAGACCCTGAAAAGGTAAAAAATGAGTTTCTGCTCAGAAGTTATGGCAGATTTATTGAAACTCTCGGAGGAAGATTCATCACAGGAGAGGATGTTGGAACGGCACTTGAGGATGTCAGGGTCATTGCCTCAGAAACAAAATATGTTACCGGAGTAAAGTATGATCCGTCTCCATTCACAGCCTATGGTGTTTTTAATGGAATAAAAGCATGCTTGGAATACCTTTACGGTGATGGCTCCATTGAAGGCATTCATGTTGTCATTCAGGGACTCGGAAAGGTGGGATTTGAGCTGGCAAAACTCCTGCTTGATGAGGGGGCAAAACTCACTGTAACAGACATAGATGGAAGAAAGGTGAAGGCTTGTATCGAAATCGGAGAGGAATGCGTTCAGTACGTGGAGCCAAAGAGGATTTACTCGGTTGAATGTGATGTCTTCTCTCCATGTGCCCTCGGGGGCGTAATAAACGACTCCACAATAAAACGTCTGAAATGCAGAATAATTGCTGGTGCTGCAAACAATCAGCTTGAAAGTGAAAGACATGGAGAGATGCTTTCAGAAATGGGAATAGTTTATGCACCGGATTTCATAATCAATGCTGGAGGGCTCATAACTGTTGCAAATGAGTACATGCATGGTGATGTTGACATCAAAATGCTAAAAAGAGAGATAGAGAAAATCAGAGAAAGGCTTGATAAAATATTCAGAATGGCTGAAAGCATGCCCGACAGCTCTGGAAATCCTTTGTCAACCGCAAAAGCAGCAGAGATGTTTGCCCTTAGAAGAATAGAGAAAATCTCGAAGATGAAAAATATATATATTCCTTAATTTTTTTATTCGGCATTAAAACTTCTCCTCAGAAACTCTCTCACAAGTTCACTCTCAGCCCATCCCCTGTCCAGCTGCCTTAAAATCTGATTTATCCTTTCGATGTTTTCGTGGATTTTTGATTTTTCCTCATCTGGATTTTTCTCAGAAATGAGAGCTATTGCTGTCAGGGGATTCCTTATCTTGTCTATGAGCAGTGCAAACTGTTCTATATTTTTCTCAATCTGCTCGTATGCCTTCTTTCTTTCTTCAAATATTTCATGTGCTTTCACAGCAAAGGCAAGATCTCCTGAAAGTGTTATCAGCATCTCCTTCTCGTCGTCCATGAACGCTCTGTTAGAATGAGCAACCAGGACACCTTTAACACTGTCATCCACCATCATGGGAACTGTGAGTGCATAAAGATTGCCATGGAGCTCAATGAGAGGGCAAATTTCCGGGTGACCTCCCGGGTGGAGTTCGACGTGTCTCTCATTTTCAACAGCCATTCTAACGCATTCAGGATTCTCAAGCTCTGACAGATAGAATTTCAATTCTTTCCCTGAAACGATTCCAATGTATGCAGAACAGTAATGCCTGTTAAGAAGCTTCACTGTTTTCGAAAGCAGGTCTTCGAAATTTTTCTCTCTGACAATCAGGTTGTTTATCTCGTTTACAAGTTTTAAAATTCTGTTGAGCCTTTCAATCTCTTGTTCGTGCATTTTTCTCTCGGTAATGTCCCTTGCAATACCCTGGATAGAAACGATCTCTCTATTTTTCAGGATGGGTCTCGCTCTCACCTCAATCCAGACCTCTCTCCCATCCTTTGTTCCGCAAAGCACTTCAAATGTCTCTGTTGGTTTTTTTGTCTCAATAAGTTTTTCAAGCTTTTGTAGAGCAATATCCACATATTCTGGATCAATGATATCTATTATGCTACGTTCTGAGATATCGTCTGCACTGTAACCAAAGATTTCAAGTGCCATTATGTTTGCTTCTAAAAAATTTCCCTCAAGATCATGGATGTAGAGCATGTCATTTGCATCTTCCCACAGTTCCCGGTACTTTTTCTCACTCTCTGCAAGTCTTTCATATGATTTTACAATCTCCACTTCATGCCTCTTTTTTTCAATTGCATTTTTTACAGCGAGAGGCAGCCTGACAATATGCTTTTTACTTTTCAACACATAGTCATCAAAACCTGTTTTTAAGGCTGATACGGCGATCTCCTCATCTCCAGTAAATGTCAGGAGAATTACTGGGACATACGGGTAAAGTTCTCTGATTTTTGCAAGAACATCAAATCCCGTTCCCCATCTCAGCCTGTAGTCTGTGATAGCGACATCAAAGTCAAAACTCTTCAGTTCTTCAATGAGCTCAATTTCAGACCGAATTTCCCTGACTTCAAGTTCCCTGAACTCCTTTTTCAATTCTCTGATTGCCAGAATTCTGTCATCGGGGTTATCATCTGCCATCAGTATTTTCATTCAGTCACTTCCTCCTTCATTTCAATTCCATACTTTATGTGGTTATTTATAGGTTTGTAAAATTTGGAATTTTTCATAATTCTGAAATTCTAATTCAAAGATTTTTAAAGAATTACCAGCTTTCTATCTCTATCCAGAAAATACTTCCATCATCTCCAGAATCAACCCCATATTTTCCTTCCATTAACTCAACACTCTTCTTAACTGTTGCAAGTCCAACCCCTGTTCCGGGGTAAATTTCCTCTCCATGCAATCTCTCAAAGAGGTGAAAAGTTCTCTCTCTGTGCTCTTCAGAAACAC
>JALURI010000090.1:2133-5450 GCA_027016965.1 Geoglobus sp. | reverse complement strand
GTAGCAGGATAATCGGTCTTCCAAGGCTCATAAGGCTGAATCCAAACATACCATTCAAAACAAGAGGGAATGGAGCGGTTTCGTTTCTTGTCGAGATAGAAAGTCTGCCAGCACTTGTTGATATTACTAATGAAACTGTTCTGGAATATGCAGAGCTCGATGATGAGAATACAGATCCAGGGGTTGTGTTTGTTGACGCCCAGAATGACGAGCTCATGGATGTTCTGTACATGTTCTCAATCAGAGCAATTAGGGATGTCGTAAGCATAGATGAAGCCCTGTTTCTGATAGGAAAGCATCTTATCCCCCACCTTAAATACAAGAAAGGCAGGGGACTAATAGGAGCGCTTGCATCTGTCGGAGCTGAATGCAGAGACACAACAATAGAACTTCTTGCATACCGAAAAAGCGAAAGATCTGACAGAAAAAGAGAAATCAATCCAGACTCATTTTTCCTTGCAGACCTCCTAACATACCCTGGAACATTTGATACAGTAGACTGGGGAAATGATCACGCTGTTTCCATTCCAAATTCTCCAGATCCGGTTCTGTTCGGTTTAAGGGGAGACGACATTTCAGCGGTGATGAAAGCTTACGAGGTTGTCGAAACTGAGGAGATTGATATGTATCAGGTTTTTGTAACAAATCAGGCAACAGATATGCATCTCTACAGTGAAGATGAAATTCAGGAGCTGATGGAAAACAGATCATACACTGTCAGCGGAGAAGTCGTTGAGGAACCCTTTGAGATTGAGGGTGGACATGTTTTCTTTTCAATATTTACAAGATTTGGAGAGGTTAAATGTGCAGCATTTGAGCCAACAAAACAGTTTCGAGATGTAATAAGAAAGCTCAGAAAGGGTGACAGGGTTATAGTCTTCGGTTCATTTAAAGATGAAACCATCAATCTGGAAAAAATTAAGATTGAAATGCTTGCAGAGATCTATAAAGAACTGAATCCGTTATGCTGGAAATGCGGGAAGAGAATGGAGAGTGAGGGAAAAGGAAAGGGCTTCAGATGTAGGAAATGTAAGACAAAAGCTAAGAGTAGGATTAAGGTGAGAGTCAAGCGCAACATTGAGCCAGGATACTACGAGGTTCCGCCATGTGCGAGAAGACATCTCTCAAAGCCACTCATCAGAATGAAAGACAGAGGTAAGTGCCATATTCTCAGGTAGCATTGAAACAGTATCATTTAAAAAGATACCAGACAATCTGGGTGTGTGAAAAAGAAGGGTGTTAAATTCGAAAGAGATCTGATACATGCTCTCTGGAATGAAGGGTTTGCTGCTGTCAGAGTGGCTGGAAGCGGTTCATCGTCATATCCATCTCCAGACATAATCGCCAGCAACGGAAAGACCATAATTGCAATTGAGGCAAAAGTCAGAGAAAAGCTTCCGCTTTACATCTCAGGTGAGAAGCTAAGAGAGCTTGTCATGTTCTCCACTCTTTTTGGTGCTAAGCCTGTAATTGCATTAAAACTTAAAAAGGAAAAATGGAGATTTTTTGAGACTGAAATGCTTGAAGAAACCGAAAATGGATACAAGATCTCAGATAAAACATTCTCTCTTGGAAAAGAGCTTGGAGAAATACTGAACAAATTCGTTCAGGAAAGGCTTTAAAAACAAAAGCTGGCATCTGGTGGTATGCATGTTCCTCCATCCCATCCCCGCTATCACTCACTCATCACAAGAGAAAAGCTTGCTCAGGCTTTCAGACAGGGATTGGTTGTACCTGAGGGGCTTATAGCCCACGGAAGAGGGGAATGCTTCGATTACATTCTGGGGGAAAAAACCAGGGAGTTTGGACTTGAAGCTGAAAAGGTAGCTGTTGCGATGATGATGCTTGCAGATCATCCTGTCATCTCTGTTAATGGAAATGCTGCAGCTCTTGTTGCTGAAGAAATATACAGACTTTCAAAAGCTCTTTCAGCTCCTCTTGAGGTCAACATCTTTCACTGGAGTGAGAAAAGAGTCAGAAGAATAGCTGAAGAGCTTGAAAAGCACGGTGCTGATGTTTACAGCAGAGGAAATGCAGTTATTGAGGGTCTTGAGTCAGCAAGAAGGATTGTTGACAGACGAGGTATATATAAAGCCGATGTTGTTCTTGTACCTCTTGAAGATGGTGACAGGTGTGAGATTCTCAAGAGAAATGGAAAGAAGGTAATCACCATAGATCTGAATCCCCTCTCAAGAACGTCACAGATGGCAGATGTCACCATAGTTGACAATATAACAAGGGCAATTCCAAACATGCTTAAGTTTGCTGAGGACATGAAAAAAATGAGTAGAGATGAACTTGAGAGAATTCTCAGAGCCTATGACAACAGGGAAATCCTCAAAAGGGCAATCAGATCTATAATTGAATATCTCGAAGAAAAATATGGTGATATGTGATGTATGACGAGATTTTTGAGAATGTGAAACCTATAATCGAGAAAGTAAGGAAAGAAGGAGACAAAGCACTTATCGAGCTAACAGAAAGATTCGATGGTGTGAAAATAGACAGTATAAGGGTGCATCCTGAGGAAACAGATCAGGCTTATGAGAATGTTGATGATGTCCTAATTGATGCCCTTGAAACTGCAAGGGAGAATATTGAGAGGTTTCACTACATTACCATGCCTGAGAGTGATATGAGGATTGATTTTGGAGACTGCATTATGGGGAAAAAATACATTCCAGTTGATTGTGCTGGACTCTACGTTCCTGGAGGGCGGACAAGCTACCCATCAACTGTTCTGATGTCTGCTGTTCCTGCAAATCTCGCTGGAGTAAAAAGTGTTGTTGCATGCACACCTCCAAATAAAGAAGGGAAGATAAATCCCCTTACACTTGTTGCCATGGATATGTGTGAGATTGATGAAATCTATAAAATTGGCGGAGCTCAGGCTATTGCTGCGATGGCTTACGGCACTGAAACTGTAAAAAAGGTTGACAAGATAGTTGGTCCTGGTAACATCTATGTTACATCAGCCAAGCTTCTCGTCCAGAAGGATGTTGCAATAGACATGCCTGCAGGTCCCTCAGAGGTTCTTGTCATCGCTGATGAGAGTGCTGAGGTCGAGATTGTCTTTCTTGAATGCATTTCCCAGCTTGAGCACGATCCCATGGCAAAGGCATTTCTTGTTACAACATCGAAAATAATTGCTGAAGAAACTAAGAAGAGAATAAAAAAGGAGATACCCAGCTCAAATTTTAAGTCAGTGGTTGTTGAATCGATTTTCGAGGCTGTTGAAATTTCGAACAGAATAGCTCCGGAACATCTTGTCATCATCGCAGAAAGTTACTGGCAGCATTTTGAGAAAGTAAAGCGTG
>JALURI010000090.1:0-2123 GCA_027016965.1 Geoglobus sp. | reverse complement strand
GGATGTTTTTGTTTTTTTTTTGCATGCTGGAAGTGTTTTTCTTGGAAAGTTCTCCCCTGTTACCGCTGGTGATTATGCCAGCGGAACAAATCACATATTACCAACAGGAGGATATGCGAGAATGTTCTCAGGTGTCAGCGTTGAAACATTTATGAAATCAGTAACCTATCAGGAGCTCACTAAAGAGGCTCTTGAGAGGATTGGTGAAGCCATTATCCATCTTGCAAATGCTGAGGGGCTGAAATGGCATGCAAAATCTGTGGAGGAGAGGTTGAAATGAGGAGGTTCACAGTGGATATTGGTGAGAAGGACTTTGGAAAAGAGGTTGAGCTCTACGGATGGATTCACGAGGTAAGGGATCTCGGTGGTCTTGTTTTTATTATACTGAGAGATAGAGAGGGGTTTGCTCAGATAACTATGCCAAAGAAGGTTGTAGACAGAGAGATGTTCAAAAAAGCGAGGAGGGTCAGGAGAGAGAGTGTTGTAAGGGTTAAGGGAGTTGTGAAGGCTGAAGGGAAAGCTCCAAATGGATTTGAAATCATCCCGGAAGAGTTCGAAGTCTTAAACGAGGCAGATGCCCCCTTACCGCTTGAGGTTACAGAGAAGGTGCCTGCGGAACTTGACACAAGGCTTGATAACAGGTTTATGGATCTCAGAAAGCCGAGAATTCAGGCAATATTCAGAATAAGGCATGTAATGCTCCAGGCGATAAGGGAGTTCTTTGACAGACATGGCTTTATAGAGGTTAACACACCAAAAATTGTCTCAACAGCAACTGAAGGTGGGACAGAACTTTTTCCGATAACGTATTTTGAGAGAGAAGCATTTCTCAATCAGAGCCCGCAGCTTTACAAGCAAACTCTTATGGCAGCTGGATTTGAGAGAGTTCTTGAAATCGGACCGATTTTCAGAGCGGAAGAACACAACACCATCAGACATCTGAATGAGGCTGTCAGCATTGATATTGAAGTGAGTTTCACAGATCACGAGGGTGTGATGAAATATCTTGAGGAGCTTGTGAGGTACATTCATGAAAAGATAGCTGAAAGATGCGAGAGGTACTTAGACTGGATTGGAGCTGAAATAGAGATTCCTGAGACCCCCTTCACAAGGCTGAGCTATGATGAAACACTTGAGATTGCAAGAAAAAAGGGGGAGGAAATAAACTGGGGAGAGGATCTGCCGACTGCAGCCCTTAAACATGTTGCCAAAGACTACAATGGCTACTACTTCATCGTGGACTGGCCTACAGAATCAAAGCCATTCTATGCAATGCCTCATGAAAACGAGCCAGAGGTCTCAAAAACATTTGATCTGATGAATGGATGGCTTGAAATTGCAAGCGGAGCTCAGAGAGTTCACATTTATGATCTGCTTGTTAGAAGAATGTTGGAACAGGGTTTGAGTCCGGAGAGTTTCGGTTTCTACCTGGATGCGTTCAGATACGGTATGCCACCTCATGCTGGATGGGGTATGGGACTGGACAGACTTGTGATGGCTGTGCTGAATCTTTCAAACATCAGGGAAGCTGTACTCTTCCCAAGGGACAGACAACGACTTGTTCCATGAAAAAATATATAAACTACCAAATCAATTTTTATACAGGATGAGTGAAAGAGACCTGATAATTGAGAGGCTTGAGAGAAAATTAGCCGAAAAGGAGAAGGAATTGAAGGAGTTGAGAAGGGTGGCGGGTATGAATGCAGAGGAGATCAAAAGAGATGTGCTTAACAGCATAAAGATTGAGCTTGAAAAAATCGAGACCCTTGAGGCAAGGGTTGCTGAGCTGAACAAAACCGTTCAGTCTTTGCTGGACGAGATACTTTATCTTAAATCAAATCTGCCAAAGGAAGAATCTAAATCAAGAGAGATAAGAGAGATAAAGAATCTTGATGATAATCCAGAAAACAAGAGAGAATCAGAGCGCTTTGAAGACAGCGAGATAATCATCTGCGATTGAAATCATGCACATCAAAAAAATCTCGATAAAGAATTTTAAGTCATTTGGCAAAAGGGTAGATATTCCCCTCGACAGAGGTTTTACGGTAATAAGCGGTCCCAATGGGAGTGGGAAGTCTAACATAATCGATTCAATTATTTTCTGTCTTGGCTTACACACCTCT
>JALURI010000089.1 GCA_027016965.1 Geoglobus sp. | reverse complement strand
AATTCCAAAGTTTATAGGTCTGATCTGATTCACGTTCTTGAGGTAGATAGTAACAATGAAGTCACGGGCTATTTTGTCGTTGAATCACCATCAGAAAAAAAGGTAAAAATCGATAAGGAAATTGAAATTCCATTCGATATTTATTCTGTTCTCGGCAGGTGTATAGCATATCTGACAGTATATGATATATCGGAGCTTTATCTTGTTGTTTCATCTGACAGACTGGCGAAGGAAATCAGAAATGCACTGCGATATCTCGTGCTACCACTGGGGCTCATATTATATAAAGAGGGTTCATTTGAGCTTATACACGAACCCTCTGCTCCCGAGTGGTAGACGCATTTCCTGTTATAGCAAGTGTTAAATGTGAGCATGTTAGTTTCAAACCAGATGCTTGAAGTTGTTGTTTCCGGAATAAAGATGAAAAATCCTCTGATTCTTGCATCCGGGATACTCGGTACCACAGCATCTCTTCTAACCAGAATTTCAAGATATGCAGGTGCTGTGGTTACAAAATCAACAACAATTGAGAGGAGGGAAGGTTATGAAACTCCAGTAATAGCTAAAATTGAATGTGGATTTATTAACGCTGTGGGCTTATCCAATCCATCTGCTGAACATTTTTCTGAAGAACTCAGAGAATACAGGGGCAATGCACCATTGGTTATAAGTCTGGCTGGTGATGAAGAATCTTTACCATCCCTTCCCGGTTATTTCCCATACTCATCTGGTTTTGAGATAAATCTCAGCTGTCCCCATGTTAAGGGAATTGGTGCCGAACTTGGAAGTGATCCCGATACTGTTCGTGATGTTTGTAAAGCTGTCAGGAAAGCAACTGATAAACCTGTGTGGGTTAAGCTCTCTCCAAATGTAAAAGACATAGTTGAAATTGGTAAAAGTGCTGAAGAGGGAGGAGCAGATGCTGTTGTTGCAATAAACACTCTGAGAGGGTTATCAGTGGATGTGGAGACCGGGACAGCTTTGTTGAGCAATGTATATGGAGGTATCTCGGGAAAAGCCATTAAACCTGTAGCGTTAAAATGTGTGTATGATCTGTTTCGGGAACTCTCCATACCCGTGATTGGCTGTGGAGGAATATCCACGTGGAAGGATGCAGTCGAATTCATGATGGTGGGTGCGAGTGCTGTTCAGATTGGTTCTGCAGTCTCCAAGAATTTAAGGGTTTTCTGCACGATTCAGGATGGATTAAGAGATTATCTTGTCAGGAAAAAAATAACTCTTGATGAACTCATTGGAATGGCACACAGGAGGTAGGGGATGTTTTTTACAGAAATTACTGAAGTGGTAAAGGAAAGTAAAAATGTAACCGCTCTTGTATTTTCAGATGAAATAACTTCCATACCGGGTCAGTTCATCATGGTATATGTACCCGGATACGAGGAAATTCCCCTCAGTTTGTCTTCAGAGTCATCTGTCATGGTGAAAAGGGAGATGGGAAGGGACTGATAGACGTTATCCACAGGGTAGAGAAGAGGGGGGCAGTATGGACCATATATCCGAGGGATTATACTGCAGGTGTCTTTAAGTTCCGCTCCACACCGAGTGGGTGCCTTCCTAC
>JALURI010000088.1 GCA_027016965.1 Geoglobus sp. | reverse complement strand
CCATAATGGCTTTTCCAACTGGTAATCCTGATAGATACTTCTCTTTCTGATCTTCTGTTCCATATCGCTGAAGTATTTCATAACCAAATGTACATGCTACAAGAACCTGAGCTATGGCTGGATCCATTCTGCTGAACTCTTCAACAATTAATGCGTTCTCCAGTATAGATAAACCGGGACCATTGTATTTTTCATCTATTCCAGCCCCTACAAACCCAAGTTCACAGGCTTTCTTCCATATTTCGAATGGAAACTTCTCTTCCCTATCGTATTCAAGCACATTCTGAAACTCGTTCTCTGCAAAGTCTCTTGCAGCTTTCTTAATCATCTTCTGCTCTTTATTCAGCTCAAACTCCATATTATTTCACACCTACAGTTATTACTCTTACCCCATTTCATAATTCTGAGAATAAATTCTTCTGAGCTCATATTTCAAAATCTTTCCACTCGGATTCTTAGGCAAAGATTTTACAAATTTCACTATTTTCGGTTTCTTGTAGCTCGCTAATCTTTCTTTACAGAACTGGATAATTTCCTCTTCTGTGACGGTTACCCCTTCTTTGAGCACAATAACAGCCATTACGTTTTCCCCCCAAACTCTATCAGGAACCCCAATTACTGCAGCTTCAAGAACAGCCGGATGCTGGTACAGAATCTCCTCAATTTCTCTGGGATATATATTCTCACCACCACTTATGATTATGTCTTTCTTGCGATCCACCACATACAGGTAGCCATTTTCATCAATCTTCCCTATATCTCCACTTAGAAGCCATCCATCTTTCAGTGTTTTTTCTGTCTCTTCAGGCATTTTCCAGTAACCTTTCATTATAAAATCACTTTTGACGGCTATCTCTCCAAGTTCTTCTACTGGAACATCGTTCATCTGCTCATCTACTATCCTTACCTCTACCCCAATAACAGGAAATCCAGCTGATTGCAACTTTCTTTCAGATGTTTCATCCTGAAGTTGATGGTCTTCTTTATGAAGAGCGGTTACAAGAGGCCCAGCTTCAGTTAGCCCATAGCCCTGAATCAGAACATTTCCGAATATACTTATGGCTCTCTTTAATAAAGCGACTGGCATGGGAGATGAAGCATACCAGATTGTCCTGAGGCTGGAAAGGTCATAATTTTCAATTCCAGGGACCTCAAGTATAAAGGCAATCATCGTGGGCACTAATTGAGTGGTTGTTATTCTGTATTTTTCAATATCTTCCAAAAACAGCTTTGGATCAAATTTGTCTCTTATATAAACTGTACAGCCTCTCAGTGTATGCGAGAGTGGAAGGGCTCTTCCTCCAGCATGATATAGTGGCATGATGGCCAGATGAATATCACTTCTCACAAGTGCCTGTTCCATAAGCAAAGCTTTTGCATTCTCAAGCTGACCTCGGTGAGTCAGCATGACACCCTTTGGCAATCCTGTTGTTCCACTTGTGTACATTAGGTAAACTACATCATCGCCATCTATTTGTACAGCTGGTTCAATGGGAGTGGTGTTAGATATGATATCGTCATACTTGAGATATCCTTCTGTCTCTTCTCCTATGCAGACATATTCCTCAACGGAATTAAGTTCTGGCGCAATTCTTTTTA
>JALURI010000087.1 GCA_027016965.1 Geoglobus sp. | reverse complement strand
CTGTATCCGTTGATCTCAACAACAACATCTCCTGTTCTCAGATCAGGGTTTTCAGACTTCAGTATGGCAATCGACGGGGATATGAATCCTAAGAGATAGAAAAAGATTGAAAACGCAACTGCTGCAGTTATAAAATTGCTTATAACTCCTGAAGAGAAAACTCTCAGTCTTGTTGATCTGTCGCTTTCCTTCATCAGCTTTTCCTCATCCGGTTCTGCGAAACCTCCTATTGGTACAAGAGCAAAAAGCACACCCATTGATCTTACTCTTATGTTCTCAGCCAGAGCTGATATGGCATGGCTGAACTCATGGACAATAAGGGTTACTATTAGACCTATCAGACCCCATAACAGGGGGATGTACTGGTTCACCCCCGGGATCAGGAGTGCGTTTCTTGGACTTGTCATATCCGAAGGTGGAGGGGGGGAGGTTAAAAGGGCGTAGTCCATTATCAGTATCAGGGCAAACATGAATATCATTCCTATGAAAACAGCAGGTATTCCAGCGTTTCCAAGGATTATCCATAATCTCCTGTAGGAAGCAATTTTTTTGAGTAAGTTAAGCCCCTTTTCAGTTCTGATCATTAAAATAGGACCGTAGGCTGAGATATTTCTCTTTTCAAGCCACCCTCTTCTGTTCAGGATATCGACAACAATCCAGTATCCTATGAATATCGTTATCGCTAAGGAGATGTTCATCATCATCAAGTGTAAAGTCAGACGTTAATTAATTTTCCCTCCCCAGTCTTTGCCAAGGACTCTTTCTTCAATTGAGGTCACTTTCACGAACTCGTCTTTTACATCTCTTCTTGTCAGGTAATATATGAGAGCAATTGAGATTGCAAGATTCAGTCCACCAATTTCCGGGATGTATATCGTCAGAAGCCCGTAGATTCCATGGAGCATTCCAATTCCTATTCCAGCCTTTCTTGAGAGTTCGTTTCTCATAATCAGTCCTATGCCTGTTAACAGATATACTAAAGAAAAAAGAAATCCAATTCCTGCGACGTACGGAATTACTTCCTCAATTTCAATGTTGTCGACTCCGTATCTTTCAGTTTCCTCTCTGAAAGCATCAGTAAAATCTTGCTTTGCAATGAGAATTGTCACAGAGGTGAAAGCAGATAGGGAGAACATGACCAGCATAAAAACGGCTACAAGAGTTATTCCAGCCCTCATTCTCTACCATGTTCAGGTTAAAAATTTAAATAGATTGCGGAGAAATTTGGGTCATGTATTACTTTGTGTACGTTACCTTTCCGTCATTTGATGAGGCGAAGAGAGTTGCAAGACACCTGCTGGAAAAGAGACTTGCTGCATGTGTTAATTTCTGGAAAATAAATTCTCTGTACTGGTGGGAAAATGAAATACAGGAAGATAATGAAGTGGTGATGATAATCAAAACCAGAGCAGAAAAGTTATCGGAAATCAGAGACGAGATAAAGAGGCTTCACAGCTACACGACACCATGCATATGTGCTTTTCAGGTTGAAGAGGGGAATTCTGAGTTTTTAAGGTGGATTGATAGCATTGTGGAAGAATGAGAAGAAAAACTGCGATATTTGGATGCAGGAAAAAGGTCAGGTACACAGAAGATCAGTGGAAGCTGTTTGAAGAAAAGAGAGACATAGCAGCGAGTATCATGAAAACTCTCTCTGACCATGGTATGGATTCTCTTGTTTACGGATCTGTTGCGAGAGGAGATGTGAAAAAGACAAGTGATGTGGATATTTTTGTTCCTTCAACCATCCCATCTTACAGAATTGAACTCGCTCTCCACGATTATACCATTCTTGAGAAAAAGATAGTTCAGGCAACTCCGAATTATGCAATTAAAGGTGAGATCATTCTTGAAAATGCAAACATAAGCTTTCCTCTTGTGAAAATGAAAGACAAAGAACTGGATTTTTACAAGTTTGGAGGTTGCATGGACCTTGAATCTCTCACGGAGAAAAAAAGGGTTGCCGGGGTAGACAAGAGGCTCGTCCTCATAATCCCTCTCAAAGATGGGCACTATGAAATTCCTGCCAATGAACTTGATATCAGTGAGCTCGCATGGTATCTTGATATTGGAATTGACGTAATAAGGGAAAGATTTAGAGTCCTTGAAAGGAGAAGAGAAATTGGGAGAACCGGGGTCTTCTTAAGTGAGGCTGTTCACGACTTTGAAAGCTTTGAGACCAAACTGAAGGAAATAATTGATAGAAATCCCTTTGTCAAAAGAAGGATCATGTTCTGAAGGAAGTGAATAAATTATTTATTTTATCTTCAATCAAACATTCTCTAATGGCTCTCAGTTCAAGAGCAAATCTAATTATTCTCGGAACCCTTTTTGCCATAACTGCCTTTGACACCCTTCTTCTGAGCTTCGCAACTCCAGCCCTCATATCCAGCTACGGCTACAGCAGAACAGAGGCCGGGATTCTTGGTACGTCATTGATGGTTGGGGTTGGTGCAGGATCAATAATCTTAGGCTCCATTTCAGACAGAATCGGCAGAAAACCTGTGATATATGCTTCGGTTCTGATGTTCTCCACTTCCATGGGTATCATGTCTCTTTCTCAGAAAATCGAGTTCCTCGCCCTTCTTCTCTATCTCTCAGGAATGGGCCTGGGGGGAAGCCTTACAATGACCATAACAACTCTGCCGGAAGTGATAGACAGACCCATAGAGAAGTACATGTGCTATCTTGAGTCTTTCTGGGGTGTTGGTGCTCTCATGATTGTGGTTGTTTACAATATTGTTCCGGAGAATTCTTTGAAGGAGCTCTTTCTTGCAGGAATGCTTCCTGCAGCTCTTTTACCTGTTTTTAGAATGCTTCCAGATGTGAAATCTAAGAGGACAAAAATTTCAGGAAATGTAAGAACTCTGTTTAGTGATTACAGAAATCTGACTGCTTTGATATGGCTTATATGGTTCTGCGGGATTTACACGTACTACGGGGTATTTCTCTGGCTTCCCGATGTGTGGATTTCAAGCAATTTCGGTTCTCTGATCAACCTGCTCATCCCTGTTTACGGGATTCAGATCCTCTCTCCTCTTCTGCTTTCAGTTCTTTCCAGTGAAACCAATACAGAAAAGCTCCTTTTCAGCTACGCAATTTTTGCAGGATTTGCTATTCTTCTCTTCATCATGGTTTCCGATCCAACTCTCAGATTTTTCTCGATTCTTCTCGCCTCGTTTTTCAGTATTGGCACATGGGTGCTTCTCATTCTCGTCACTCAGAAAACCTACCCACAGAACATAAGAGGACTTGGTGTCGGAACGTCTGCTGGAATTGGGAGAATAGGTGGAATCGCTGCACCATCTGTAACGGGTTTTCTCATGGACAGAACTGGAAGTTTTGCATTCCCATTCATGATCTTTGCAGTTCTGTTTTATCTCCAGAGTATACTTGCTCTTTACGTCAGAAAGCTCAGGAATTGAAATGCATGTTATGTAGAGCTTATTTTGTTTCTGAGTCTCTTACAGGCTTGAATAATGAGAAAAGACTTTCTTAGAAAATATTTTTAAAACCTCTTTTTTCAGGCTGAAACGATGGATGAGAAAATTCACTGGGTTGATGTCATTGCCGACAGAATTCTTGAAAGGAAGGACAAGGTAAGGATAGCTACAGGTATAACGCCGAGCGGTCACATCCATCTTGGTAACCTGAGAGAAATGCTTACTGCTGATGCAGTCAGAAGGGCAGTTCAGGAGAAAGGTGGTGATGCTGAGATTGTTTACGTAGCAGACACATTCGACCCTCTCAGAAAGAGATACCCCTTCCTGCCTGAAGAGTATGAAAGCTATGTTGGGATGCCATTAAGCAGCATTCCTGATCCAGAGGGATGTCATGGCAGCTACTCTGATCACTTCCTTGAACCATTCATCGAGTCTCTTGACATTCTCGGCATCCCTGTTATACTAAAAAAGGCTGATGAGATGTACAGGGATGGAGAGTATGACAAAATGATAATCAAGTCACTCAAAAACAGAGATAAAATAGCCGGAATAATAAAGGAAGTCTCTGGAAGGGATGTCGAGGAGAAATGGAACCCATTTATGCCCCTATGTAGGAACTGCGGGAGGATAAATTCAACCGCTGTAACGGGATTTGATGATGAGAATGTGAGATACAGGTGCAGTAATTGCGGATTTGAGGGGGAGAACAGCATTAACGAGGGGAAGCTTGTGTGGAGGGTTGACTGGCCTGCAAGATGGAAGATTCTTGGAATAGATGTTGAGCCTTTCGGCAAGGATCATGCTGCTGCCGGGGGAAGCTATGATACTGGAAAGAAAATTGCCAGAGAGGTTTTCAGTATCGAACCACCGTTTCCCATAGTGTATGAATGGATAAATCTCAGAGGGAAGGGAGCAATGAAGAGCTCAAAGGGAATTGTTGTTCCTGTGAGAGAAATGGTTGAGCTTCTTCCCCCTGAAATTGTTAGATATATAATTATAAGAAGCAAACCTGAAAGACACATAGAATTTGATCCGGGCGTGGGGTTACTTGACATTATTGACGAGTTTGAGGATGCAATCAGAAAGTCAGACAGGAGTGTTGAGCTGTCAATGGTTGGAAATGTATCTTACAGTGATGTCCCTTTCAGACATCTGATTGTTGTCGGGCAGATTGCAGGGTGGGATACAGAAAAAATTCTTGAGATTCTCGAGAGAAACGGGCACAGGATAACTGACATGCTGAAAGAGGATGTGGAAAGAAGGGCAAGATACGCAAAGGCATGGCTTGAAAGGTACGCTCCAGAAAACCTGAAGTTCAGAGTGAAGAACAGAGAAGAAATAAGATCAGAATTCAGCGATGATGAGAGGAGATTTCTCAGAATGTATGCTGAATCACTTCAGGATGACATGTCTGCTGAAAGGCTCCACAAGCTTGTTTATGATGTGGCAGAAAAAGCTGGAATCAAAGCATCCAGGGCATTTCAGGCAATATATAAAGCAATACTCGACACAAAACATGGTCCAAGGGCTGGATATTTCCTGCAATCTCTTGGTATTGATTTTGTCAGAAAGAGGTTCATGGAAATATGAGATTCAGGAGAATAGAGGGTGGAAGTTTTTACAGCTATCTGACAGAGGGATGCAGGCTTTGCAGAAAGGGGGCAAAGACTGTTCTGTTCATAACAGGCAAATGCAACAACTCATGCTATTACTGCCCCGTATCTGATCAGAGATTCGGGAGAGATCTCGTCTATGCCAATGAAAGACCTGTATTGGACATGGATGATGTGGTTGATGAGATACTTTCAATGTCTGCAGAAGGTGTCTCGATAACTGGAGGGGAGCCATTGCTTGAACTTGATAGGGTTTACGAATATCTCGAGGTTTTTTCCAAAGCAGGGCTCCACACCCATCTGTATACATCAATTCCGGCCAAAAAAAGTGTTATTGAAAAACTCTCGGAAAAGGGGCTCGATGAGGTGAGGTTTCACCCACCTGAGCTGAAAAACATCCGGATTTATGAAAAGTCAATAAGAATTTCAAAAAAAGCTGGAATTGAGGCAGGATTTGA
>JALURI010000086.1 GCA_027016965.1 Geoglobus sp. | reverse complement strand
CTTGAGAGAAGTCTCTCCGTAACTTGAGAGCAGATAAAGGTATCCCTTTATTATTGAGCTGTTTATTTTTTCGTTGCTTTGATTCGATTTTATTATTATTTTGTGACACTCATTCACAGTGTCTATATCTGTTACAAACTTGTATGTTGACATTTCGTCTTTTAGGATTTCAATTATTTCTTCAAGTGTGATGTTTTGTTCAACAACTTTTCTTTTCGTTAAATATCTGTCTTCCAATATGCTCTTCTCTTTTGATTCAGTAACTATGAATGCATCATATAATGGAAGTAATTGTTCTCCACTCATATATCTCATGAGTGTCCTTATGTCAGAGAAGCCTTTTCCTTTAGACAAGTAGCTGTAAAGTTGTAGTGTTGTGGTAATAATTATCGGGTTTGTATATTCTGATGACTTTTCATTCCATCCGTAAAAATCCTTAGAGATTTCATATACTGTTTTTGTCAATTCGATTTCATTGAGTGTAATCTCTCCTTTTTTTAGTTTTTGGACTTTGTCGTAAATCTCACTTGTTTTTTGCGATATAAAGTTGGTAAGAGATAAAAGGTTATCAAACACCTCAAGGTCTCCTGAGAAACGATGAATACATCCTGGTTTTATAAATGCAATAATTGACCTGTACATAGCCTCTGATACAATTATTTGTAGTTTGCTTTTTCTCATTTTAACACCATCTTGTTATGGTTTTGTGTTTGGATTATTCTGGATAGTATAATCTTTTCCAAAAAGCTAGTGTTCTCATAACCTTTATTCTTTCTTTATCTGCCAATAATGGTACTAATGCCATTCCTGTAAGAAAACCTCCTATGTGTGCCCAAAATGCTACTCCAGTGGGTACTCCTGTTAGTGCATAGACTCCCATAATAAGTTGATATACAAACCAGAAAATGATATAGATGCTAGCGGGTATTCTCAGGAAGATTGGTATCCAGAACCAGAAACCTACTGTTCTGATAAGACTTCCTGGAAATAGAATAATATATGCTCCTAACACACCACTTATGGCTCCACTGGCACCCACTGCAGGTACTAGCCAGGGATTTATGCCTCTAAATGCATAATTAAATAAATTTTCGGGTGGGATTAAGGATATACTTACAATATGAAAGACTACAGCTCCTATTCCTGACAACAAATAGAACAGAACATATTTTGCTTTTCCCAGAACTGCTTCAATATTATCTCCAAAAATGTAAAGATAAAGCATGTTTCCAAGTATATGAGCTATACCTGCATGTATAAACATTGCAGTGAATATGGTCCACAATTGTTCTCCGCGTACAATAAAATAAGGTTTTACTCCTAGAGCAGAAATAACATTATCCAAGCTTTGTGCTCCAGGAACTAGGAGTGAAGGCTTAAAGATCGTGACAAGGAAAACAATGATATTTAGACCAACAATTATGTTGTTGACAAAGGTTCTCTCGATTCTTATATTTTCATCTCCAGTGGGGATCAATTGCCTCGCAAACCTCCATTCTAGATGAATTGACTTTGATGATTATTTTTTGTATGAAAAAATACATATAGCTATATTTTTTCTACATCTTTGGTTACTTCTATAACTACTCTATCCCCATCTTTTACTC
>JALURI010000085.1 GCA_027016965.1 Geoglobus sp. | reverse complement strand
GGATTCAGCAAGGAGTATGATGTTGAACGCTATTACAGGGATGCAAGAGTTGGAACAATTTATGAGGGGACGAGTGAAGCGCAGAAAATAGTTATCTCCCGCAGAATAGCTGGAAAAATTAGAGTTTGAGGTGAGTTAGATGAAAGTGGAAGACGTTAGGGTTGTTGGTGTTCTTGGTGCAGGCACAATGGGGGCTGGGATAGCCCAGGTATGTGCGATGGCAGGTTTTGAAGTTGTGTTGAGAGATATAGAGTTTGAATTCCTCGACAGAGGACTTGACAATATCAGAAGAAGTCTCGAGAAGTTTGCCGGAAAGGGAAAGCTGGAGGAAGATGTTGATGCTATTATCAGCAGAATAAAGCCCACAACGAAACTTGAAGATCTTTCAGATGCAGATGTTGTGATCGAGGCGATTATAGAAGATATGGATACGAAAAAGGACACTTTCAGACAGCTGAATGAGATGGTCAGGAAAGAAGATGCAATCTTTGCCTCAAATACATCAACACTCAGCATTACTGATATGGCGTCTGTAACTAAAAAGCCTGAGAATTTTATTGGAATTCATTTCATGAATCCTGTGCCACTGATGAAAGGTGTTGAGATTGTTAAAGGTCTGCTGACAGACGATGAAACCCTCGAGTTTGCGATTGAGTTTACAAAGAAACTTGGAAAGGAGCCTGTTGTCTGCAATGACTCACCTGGATTCATATCCAATAGGATCCTGATGCCATGGATAAACGAGGGTATATGGGTACTCTACGAAGGAGTAGCCACGAAGGAGGAGATAGACAGGGGTATGAGGCTCTTTACAAATGTCCCCATGGGACCGTTGGAGCTTGCTGACTTAATAGGGTTGGATATATGTCTTGCAGCAATTGAAACCCTGCACAGAGAGCTGGGTGATAAATACAGGCCATGTCCCCTGCTCAGACAGATGGTTAATGCTGGACTGCTTGGAAGGAAGACTAAAAGAGGCTTTTATGAGTATGGATAGGGGCATTCTTTTCAGAGCTGGGCTTGATTCAGGGTATTGTTACACAGAGCAACACTATACAAGAAGCAAATCAATTTCAAACTTTTTTGCAATCTCTGCCTGTTTGGAATCGCTCGCCAAAAGCTCACCATGTTTTTTGCCAAGGAGAGATATACAGCATCGTAGATCGCTATTCTCTCGCTAAATGAAATTTTTATGCTTTCTTCAAGATAATTATCAGAGGACTCAGAAACTACGACATCCTGAAGCTTTTTTATGGCACCAAACATCAGACGAGGAGCTACGGGATCAGGTGAGAACCATCACAGCTTCTAGCTTTAAATGGCATCTCCTCTCTGCAAAAAGCATAACTAATTCCGAGCTCTTCACACTTCTCAGCGACTCTCTCCAGGATTTTCTCTCTCATCCCTCTCCTCAGATACCAGCTTCCACCAGTCCTCTCCCCCTGTCTGAAGTAAAACTCCCTCAGCCTTTCCCCGAGTTCTGGAAATGCCTCAGTCATTCTCCTGTAAGAGTCACCCCTCAGTTTCAGTGTGGATGAGACGACGTGGTCAACGAATCTTGCTTTTTCGAGCACCTCTTCGATGTGATTCTCATTTATTTCCGGTATGATCGGATCGAGTCTCAGTATCACTGGGATTCCTGCTTTTTTCAGCACTTTGAGAGCTTCAATCCTCTTATTCGGATCAGGGGCAAACGGTTCTGCTCTTTTTGCAATTTCTCTGTCGAGAGTGGTCACAGTTATCGAGACCGCGGCTCTAATTTTTCTCAGGAGATCTGAATCCCTCGCCACGATGTTGCTCTTGGTTATCACCAGCAGTCTCATGTTTCTTTCACCAATGAGCTTCAGAGCGTTCCTTGTAAGCTCAAGATCTCTTTCCACTGGCGGATATGGATCGGAGCTGTTGGACATGGAAATGAGTGCATCATGAGGAAGCTCCTTCAGTTCCCTTTCGAGTCTTCTTAGAAGAAACTTTTTCGGCCTTGCCTGAAAGAAGTTGAGAATGTAGGTGGAGTAGCAGTACCTGCACCTGTGATCACAACCAGTATATGGATTAAAGGAGTACTTGGCGGGGCAGGTGCATATTCTGGACCTCCAGGGGTCAAAAGGTGTGATTAGTCTGTTCATCAGTACAGCTCCCGATTAATCCATGGAATAAGGGCCATCGTTACTGCAATTTCACTCAGCATGCTTCTTGTTATGGTGTTTTTTGTGAGAAATCCTATGGCACCATGTTTTTTCCCGAGGTTTTCGATTCCCGTCAGAGTTTCCATGGCATCTCCAACCTCCTTGCCGTAGAATACACTTTCTAAGACCACAGGCGGATACTCAAAGCCCGGGCCAAAGCCGATTGTGTATCGTTTGCCATCGTAAATGCAGGCAACCTGAAAGTCAATGTAGCCGGTAATTGTGAAAGGAAACTCGAACAGTCCTGCTTCAATCCCAACCGAGAAGTTGAACTCGTCAGAATAAGCGTTTATGGCTCTGTTTATCGCTCCTTCTATCGTCTCAGCCCCGAATGGCTGATTGCTTACACCTGACACTACATCCACAGCTGCAACCTCAACTCCCTGAAAAAACTTCTCAAACACTCTCTTTATACCCTCTATTTTGGCAGGATTCCTTGTCCCTGTGATGATTTTCATTTGAAAGTGTGTAAAAAGAATCTCAGATAAAATTTTTTCCTCTCATGTCATCCAAAAAACGAGTCCAGGGTTTTTTGTGTGTTGCCCTTGATTGATAGCTCGTTGTAACCAAAGCGCTCGAGAATTCTGAGCACACTCGGAATGACCTGGTTGTTTATGTAATAGTCCCTATCAAGCCTCCGTTTTTCGGTGCCGTGCTTCGTCTTTATTTCAACGAATTCACCATCAAACCCCTCGATGAGCTCTACGGGATATGCTCTATCTCCTATGTTCCCGCCCCCCTCTATGATTACGTAACCGACCTTCGTTCCAACAGGGTACAGGAAACCGAACTCCCTTGCTTTCAGCACAGCCTTAACGTGTGCTTGCATGCTTTCGTATTTCGAGGGCTTCTTTGTCAGTCCCTTGTAGATTATGAACTTTTCAAGCAGATATTTTCCAGCTTTGATTTTTGATATGACTTCTCTGACAAATTTCAGAGCCTTCTCAGGATCTTTTTCTTTCAGTATGATCTCGATGACCTCTCTCTGCACTTCCTTTGCCAGCTCACACCAGTCTCCCCTTCTCACCTCCAGACCCTTAATAATGAGCCTCTCATCAGCTGTAAGCCCTGCGTATCTCTTCTTTTCAACAAAGAATATTGTCCTGTATATCTCATCAATCTCGATTGTTACAGGCAGTTCATGAGAAATTCTGTTTATGAGCAATTTAACCTCACGTTGAAGCTCCTCTCCACTCAAACCCTCTTTTCTGACAAAAATGCTATCCGTATCTCCATAAAGAACCTGAAAACCCATGTTTTTTGCTATCTCAGCTGATTTTCTTATGAAGTATCTACCCCATGCTGTTGTTGCCTCAGCACATGCCCTGCAGTACCATCTTGCCCCACTCCACCCTGTGTAGCCATAAAAAGAATTTGTCAGGATTTTGAGTGTCTGTTGCTGTATGTCCAAGAGGCGGTATTCAACACTCCTCCTTTCAGCCATGCTCATTCTTGCCTTTATCTCTCTCCTTTTCCCTATGAGATCCTGCAGTATCCTTTTGAAGAATCCATCAGGCTTTTTTCTGAATTTGTGCTCAACTTCAGGAGCAACATGGCAGTCATTACATTTACCTGAAACGTATGTGTCAGGAGATACGTTGTAGGCAATCATTATCGATGGGTACATGGATGCAAAATCAAGGCAGTAGACATTCTCATGCAATCCTCTTTCAGGTTCAAGCACAAATGCCCCTTCATAGCTCTCCTCTATCTCACTTGGACTTGGGGCAATCTCATGAAGCCTGAAAGCCTCACTCAGCAAAAGCCAGTCAACCTGCCTGCCTCTTCCCATTCTTGTGATGTCGTCAACAGGTAGCCTTATCATCCTGGAAAGTTCATAGTGCATTGGTAGAAGCTCCTCAGCGATGAAATACGTGTTCATGATATCCTGCCTGGAGTACCTGAAAACACTCTCTCTGTCACCTGAAACCCATTTTCTGTAGATATCCTTTGCCTCTATGTCTGCGATTTCAACCTTCCTTCCCAAAAACTCTGCTACATTCTCAAGCTTTTTCACCTTCACATCAAGCCTCATCGCAAGATCGTAGAGATCAACGTTCATTCTTCCTGTTATTCTGGGTCTTCCTCCTCTGAATGTCAGCTCACTCCCATCTCTGCCTATGGAAAGCCTGATTGAAAGCTTTTCAGCTCTCTTTTTCAGATAGGGCCAGTCAAATCCATCCTGATTGTATCCAACAATTATGTCGGGGTCAAGCTCTCGTATAATTCTGACAAACTTTGAGATTATCTCCCTCTCCTCCCCATGGATTATTTCTTCGAAGTCACCCATCTTGACGCCTATTATTATTATCGGATCTCTCTCAGCATCAGCCATTCCAAATTCTGTGAGCATCTCACAGTCAAATGCAAGAACGTTCAGCTCCGGAAAACCGTTTTTCTTCTTTCTACCTATTTTATCAGCCTCGACAACTCTGATTCCTTTTTCTGCTCTCAGAACACCTTCGACCTCAATTCCATCCATGCACGCGAGATCTCTGTCGATGAGATATCTGTATGCAAAAGGGATGTCTGCTTCTCTCACATCCCCGTAAGTCCTGAAAGCCTCTCTCAGCTTTGGAACATCCTGCGGATGCCTTGCATAAATCCTGTAAACCTCTATTTTCTTGCCAAAGACTCTCTTTTCAACAACTTCGGCATTTTTAGGTTTGATCGCTCTGTTTCGTGTTTCAACGACTACATTCATTGGTTCGAAATCCTCGAAGGGAATAACGTAAAAGTATGGAGTGAAATTTCTGTCATGGACTACAAAAATACCATCCTCATCCTTACACCAGAGTCTGACAACAGCTCTGTCATTTTCAGTTATGTAGTCTGCATCAATCAGCCAGCCTTCCATTCATGTTAACGTTGTCATGACAATATTTTAACCCTTCCGTGGTGCATTGGGGATTTTGCTTTCTACTGCTATAATACATACGTAATACAAAAATAACAGTTATAACCAGTGTAACTGTCCTGTTGTCATGAGCTATAGAGTAATCAGGGGCAGGGACTTTTCAGATCTGCTTGATGGAAAGGTGACTTTTATTCTGTGCATTGGAAATACGATGACTGCAGAGATTCCAGGAATAACAGTTGCAGGAGAGAGTCCTGATCTTGTAAAATTCACACCACCTGCCGATGCAGAATTGCTTTGCTATGGGGGTTGCAAGAGCATACCTTTTCCTCCTGCAACCCCTGACGGTAAACCAACTCCTGCACTAATAACATACACAGCGTTGAGGCTCACGAAAATTCCGGTGTTTGTTGTTGACAGCGGTCTTATTGAAAAGCCAAAAATGCCCTACTACTCCGTTAATGCACCTGTTGGTAGAAACATAGCTGAAGAAGGTGCCATG
>JALURI010000084.1:14703-15407 GCA_027016965.1 Geoglobus sp. | reverse complement strand
TTCTTTAAAATTTTTCGATTGAGCGATGAGAAATTTTATTATAAATTTCTAATATAATATTTGCATATGTTGGAAATCCTGCACTCCCCGCACAGAGGTTTTTGGGGTCTGCAAACAGTTTGTCCATATCCAACAAACGCTTTGTTAATTCTCCTCCTAAAGCCTTCAGGGACTATTTTCTTGAGTTCCATTTCAGTCTCCTCTGGAGTTTTTGTGGTAACAATTCCAAGTCTGTTTGCAATTCTGTGAACATGGGTATCAACTGCTATGGCGTCCTTTCTGAAAACCTCTGAAAGCACTATATTGGCAACCTTTCTTCCAACACCCGGAAGCCTGACAAGTTCATCAAGGGTGTCGGGAATTTCTTTTCCATCAAGCTCATTTGCAAGCCTTTTCAAAATTTTTGCCTTGTTTCTGTAAAATCCAACACCTCTGATTAATTCTGCAAGCTCGTCTTCGTCAATGTTCTTCAACTCCTCGAAATTCCTAATCTTTTCAAATAATCTTTCAGCAATTGCCGCTGTCTGCTCATCCCTTGTTCTCGTTGAAAGAATTGCCGAAACGAGAACTCTAAATGGATCAGTTGTTCTTTTCTTTAAAGAATAGACAGGAGCATTTCTTTTCTTTGACTCATTTTCCATGACATCAAGTATGAATTCAATTTCCATTGAGCCTCCTCTCCACAAATTCCATCAGGAATCTGT
>JALURI010000084.1:0-14693 GCA_027016965.1 Geoglobus sp. | reverse complement strand
ATCTGTAAGATTCAAAGGTAAAATCTGGAGTAAAGTTAAATTTCTTTCTTGCTTCTTTTGCCTTCTCACTTTCGTAAAGCCAGAATTCAATTTCAGCATTTTTTGCGGTCAGATAATCAAAATAGTAATCGCCGATAAAAACCGCCTCACTTTTCTCTGCTCCAACCTCATCCATTGCATGGATAATTGGATGCGGTGAAGGTTTTATGTCGTCTTCTCTTGTGAATATGAAATCAAATCTCAGATCATGCCTTTTAAGGTTAATCCCTACACTTTTATGGGAATTCCGAGTGTAAAGGGCTGTGAAAACACCATTTTTCTCAAGGAATTCAAGAAATTCCCTTACTCCAGGATAGAGTTTTGATTTTTCAGCGGAATCGACCTCATATTTCTCAAGAATTTTCAAGCATTCCCATCCATCCACCCTCTGCATTATCTCCTCAAGTATTGGTCCCTCTATCTTTAATGCAGCTTTTACCCTTTCAACAGGTATGTTGAATTCAACAAGTGTTCCATCAAGATCGAATACTATCAGTCTCACTGTACTGAGATTAAATATCGGGCTTTAAAAAATTAGTTGCATATCCAAATTCAGATTTGTCAGCTTTTTGCTCACTAAAAAAGATACGGAATCAGACCTAATACCCAAAATTCCAGAAGTATTTGTCTAAATCCTCTTCCTGAACTCAGCAGGAAGTTTGAGAATGCTTGCCAGCCCTATTAAGTTCTCCTTGCTTATAAGCCCATCAGCAACATCTTTCAGAGCTTCCTTTGCGTTGAAGGCAATACCAAGACCAGCCTTTTCAATCATGATTCTATCATTGGCTCCATCTCCAACAGCAACTATGTTTTCCCTCCTGATCCCCTCTTTTCTTGCTATCTCCTCTATGATTTTTGCCTTCTCCTCCGCTGTGATAATCTTCCCTCTGATTCTCCCAGTAAGCCTTCCATCCCTGATCTCAAGTTCATTTCCGAAGGCATAATCCAGTCCAAGCTCGTTCTTGAGCTTTTCTGTGAAATAAGTAAAACCTCCACTGATGAGAGCAACCTTGTAACCAGCTTTTTTCAGGCTTTCAATGAGCTCTTTTGCACCTTCCGTAAGCTTTACACTGTCGTAAATTTTTTCCATGACCTCCACAGGCAAACCTTCAAGCAGCTTTACCCTCTCTCTCAATGCTGTCTCGAAATCAATTTCACCATTCATCGCCTTGCTTGTCAGCTCTCTGACCTCTTTCTCAACTCCAGCCATTTTTGCAAGCTCATCAATTATTTCTGTATCAATCAGGGTTGAATCCATATCAAAGACTATCAACCTCTTCTCCTCTTTTGAAATGTCGTAAGGCTGAATAATCACATCCAGTCCTGTTCTCTCTATCTCCTGCTTGAGCTTTTTCTTGATCACCTCAAGATCTGCCCCTCTCAGATCTACCTCGATTGAAATGGATATCAACTGATCTCTTGCTGTCAAACTTGTTTTCTCGATATTAACACCATGGCTGAAAAGAATTCTCGAAACATCCCTGACTATGCCAACCCGATCCTTACCTATGACTGTGATAACATACCTCTCCTTCTCCCTTTGCTCAATTTTTTCAAACGGAGAAATGTGAACCTGGACCCCTATCTCTTTTCCAGCTTCATCGAGCCTCTTTCTGATTTTATCAAGCTCAAGATTGCATCCAGAGATGTCTCCAACTGCAAACATCATGAAAATCCCATGAAAGACATTCTGCTCGATATCAACAATGTTTATGTTTGCATTAGCCAAAACATCCGTTATCCTGTAAACAATTCCCGGCTTGTCAACTCCAAAGACCGAGATTGCAAGAAGCTTCACAGGGAAATTTGTGTGAGATTGTATATGAAGGTTATTGTTAATAATAATTTTCAAACTTAAGCTTTTAATCCTGTCGCAAAAACCTTAGAAAAAGATTCGCTGAATAATACACTATAAACGCATTCTTCAATAATAAAACAATTCTCCAAATAAATTATTAGATAAAAAAGTTTTATAAGAAAATAAAAATCAATTTGCCGGATTTTCACAGAGGTTTCTTTTGGTTCATCTGGTATGTTGTTGATTGAGGAGTGAAGGTATTTCGGGATACTACAATTTTTGGATACCACATATTATCCTCATAAACATATAAGAACGATAAGTTTAACAATACAATACCAAAAATTGATTGAGGAGGAGCACCATGATTGAAAGAATAAAAATCTCAAATTTTCGCTCAATAAAAAAGGCAAACATAGAACTTGCACCTCTGGTCATACTCTACGGGCCAACAGCTGGTGGTAAATCTAGTTTACTATATAGTATGATAATTTTAAAAAATTTCATCAATAACCCTAATCAGCAGTTAGATGGATTTTTCAATCTTGGCTTTATGAGCTTAGGTGGATTTGATAATTGTGTATTCAACCATGATAAGGGGAAAACGATAGAAATTTCTTATATGACCAAGGATGGAGAATATGGGATTGCTTTAAAAAAGAATTCAGCACGTATGTTTCTAAATTCAAAAATTGTTCAAATGGAGGTTGAGGTTAGTGTTCCATATCCACTTAATCAAAATTTCACATACAGCATAAGAGATGAAAGTGAAGAATACACAGTTAACTGGAATGGGCTCTCAGCTTCAATTTCTCCAAAGCAACCTACATCCAAATCCCAAGAAAGAGCAAGAATGTTAAGCCAAACATTGAACAAAATTCCAGATTACATAAAAAGAGTCGATATAGTGCCTCACAATCGGGGATTTTTCAAACCCAACTATTCACCGATCCCAATAAGCCAAAACCCTACATCGGAGGATGAGGTGGCCACACTTATAATAAATGACCCAAACTTGGCACCAAAAATAAGTGTTGATCTCGAAAGAATATTGGGCAGAGATTTCAGGATCTACACTCCTCCAGGAACGTCAACAGTGTTTTTCCAATCTACAGATAAAACATCGAGAATGCCAAGCTACCTTGTAAATGAGGGATTTGGTGTAAATCAAATTGTTTATTTATTATCTAAAATCCACAGAGCAGAGGCAAGAACAATTTTGATAGAAGAGCCAGAAGTGCACCTTCATCCCTCTACCATCCGAAATCTTGTTAGAGTATTCTGTTCAATAGTTAGAGAGGAGGAAAAACAGATAATCTTAACAACACATAGTGAGGTTTTTGTTAGTTCAATTTTGGCTGCCATTAGAAGAAAAGATATTGACTATCGAAGTGTAAAATTCTACTTTGTTGAAAAAGAAGGAAAAATAACAAAATTTGAAGAGCAAAGAGTAAGTGAAGATGGTTTAATAGAAGGTGGCCTCTCATCTTTTGTGGAGGGAGAGCTTGAGGACCTAAAAGCTTTTTTTGATTAAATCAATTATATGGGGGGTTACATATTACAATATTCATAATAGACGAATGGTTATGGTCTGATTTAAGAGGAGAAAACGAGAAAAAGAAACAAAAAGAGGCAATTGAATTTATTGAAGCTATTTTTGAAAAATGTGATAGAATCGCCGTTGCTAAGACCTCAAAATTTCAGAAAAAAGAAAACAAATTCTCAAAAGAAGCTGATAAAGACATTCGTCTCAGAATGATAGCTAGATTTTACTTTAACCAAATCAGGTGGAACTTAGATAAATATATTGAAATAAATGTTGATGATACAGAGTTGGATGACGAATACTTAAAAAACATAAAACCAGATGACGCTTATTTACTCAGAACATACCATAAGCTCATGTCATTAAGAAATGAACATAGATCGAACATACTCATTCTAACCACTGATAAACCACTCAAAGAAGCTCTCGATGAAAAAGGAATTTCATGCAAAATTCGAGATGAGTTTTTAGAAGAATATATCAAATAAATCAAAATCATAATCCACCAAAATCCCGAAACAGGTTTTTCAGTCTGAATCATTAACAAGAAACATTAAAAATTCTGGAAGAAAATTTCCTGAAAGTCACATTCACGGTGAAGATTATGAGAGTTGGAGTATTCGTATGTCACTGCGGGCTGAACATTGCAAGAGTTGTGGATGTAATGGATGTCACCGAATATTCAAAATCACTTCCTGACGTTCTCTTTGCTCAGGATATCAAGTATGCCTGCTCCGACAGCGGACAGGATGAGATTATCAAGGCAATTAAAGAGCATGAACTTGATGCAATTGTGGTTTCAGCATGCAGTCCAAAGCTTCATGAGGTTACATTCAGGAGAGCTGCAATGAGAGCTGGATTGAATCCCTATATGGTTGTGATAGCGAATATAAGGGAGCAGTGCTCATGGGTTCATCAGAACAGGCCCAAATCTGCAACAGCAAAGGCAAAGGATCTTGTCAGAATGGCTGTTGCATATGCAAGAAACCTTGAGCCGTTGTCAAGAAAGAAGATTGAGGTTAAAAGGGCTGTTGCAGTTATTGGTAGTGGAGTTGCTGGAATTGAGGCAGCCTTAAATCTTGCAGATGCTGGAATCAAAGTTTATCTAATCGAAAAAGCCTCGACAATTGGAGGAAAGATGGCAACTCTCAATGAGGTATTCCCGACAAATGACTGTTCAATATGCATTCTCGCTCCAAAAATGAGCGAGGCTTTAAATCATGAGAACATCGATATCATAACAAACGCGGAATTAAAGGATTTTGAAGGACATGTTGGAAATTTCAGGCTAAAAATACTCAAACATCCCAGATACGTGGATGAGAGTAAGTGCAAGGGATGCATAGATGACTGCAGCTCTGTCTGTCCTGTTGAAGTTCCAAATGAATTTGATTATGCAATAGGCACGAGAAAGGCAATATATCTTCCCATACCGCAATCAACTCCGCTATATGCAGCAATAGACTGGCAGCACTGCATAGGATGCAGACTGTGCGAGAAAGCGTGTGAGCCTGATGCAATAAACTTCAATCAGGAGCCTGAAGAGGTTGAGATCGAGGCTGGGGCGGTCATTATTGCAACAGGCTTCAGACCCTTCGATGCAACACGAAAGGAGGAATACGGTTACGGGGTTTACAAGAATGTCATTACTGCTCTTGAGCTTGAAAGGCTTTTGTCTGCATCAGGTCCAACTCTCGGAGAATTGCTGAGACCTTCAGACTCAAGTGTTCCTCAGAAAATAGCATTCATCCAGTGTGTTGGTAGCAGGGATGAGAAGACAAACAGATACTGCTCAAGGGTTTGCTGTATGTCAACTCTGAAAAATGCATATGCGATCAAGGAGAGATACCCCAATGCAGACGTTACTGTATTCTATATCGACATAAGAGCATACGGACGAATGTACGAGGAATTTTACATTAGAGTCCAGGAGAAGGGAATAAGATTCATAAGGGCAAGAATTGGAGAGATTTATGAGAAAAAGGATGACAATCTTGTCTTAATTTATGAGAACACATTACTTGGAGAATTGCAGGAGGAAGAGTTTGATTTAGTTGTTCTTGCAATAGGGCTTGAAGGTAATACAGAGATTGCCAAGAAGCTTGGAATATCTGTTGGAGAGGATGGATTTTATGAGGTTGCCCATCCAAAATTGAGGCCAGCAGAGACAGATGTAAAAGGAATATTTCTTGCAGGAACCGCAAGCGGTCCCAAGGACATTCAGGGTTCCATATCCTCAGCAGGACTTGCTGCTGCAAAGGCAATGGAGCTCATAATAAAGGGTGAGACTGAATTTGATCCTTACAATGCCTACGTTGATGATGAAAAGTGTATTGGATGCAGGATATGCGTTGAAGTCTGCAATTTCAGTGCTGCATACATGGAGGGAAAAAAGGCAAAAATAGATGCAAATGCATGTGTTATGTGCGGCATATGCGCTTCAGCGTGTCCTGCTGATGCAATAGATCTGGGATTTTTTAAGGAGGATGCTGTGATTGCAGCAATAGATGCTCTTGCCGAAGAGAAAGCTTCTGATCCACTAATTATCTCCTTTGCGTGTCATTTCTGCAGCTACAGTGCTGCAGATCTTGCAGGTACAACAAAGATACAGTACGAGCCAAATGTGAGGATTATCAGAACTCTGTGCTCTGGAAGAGTCGATCCTGAATGGATACTGAGAGCCCTTAAGAAAGGTATTGACGGTGTTATTGTCTCAGGGTGCAGGCTTGGAGAATGTCACTTCAAGGTTGGCAACTACCATGCCGAGGGGAGGGTTAAGGCTTTGAAGGAGGCTTTGAAGGAGGCTGGAATAAATCCAGATAGAGTTATAACAATCTGGCATTCTTCTGGAGAGGCAAGCAGGATTGCAGAGGACTTCAACGAATTTGTAGAAAAGATAAGAGAACTCGGAGCAATTGAACAAGAGGTGGTAAAAGATGGTTGAGAGAGATCTGGACTTCATTGACGAAACCAAGTTCAGATACATCCAGAGAGCAAAGGATGAGGTTAGAGAGCTCATTTACGACTACAAGATATGCAATGGATGTGGGATCTGCGTTTATGCCTGCCCTGTCAATGCAATCGAACTTGGACCTGTTCATGATATAGCAATCGGTCTTGAAATGCCTCCTGTTACAATTGATCATCTCAAATGCGCCTACTGCGGGATCTGCTATGTTCTCTGCCCCTTCAATGCATTTGAATTCTACATAAACAGAGAGAAGATTGAAAAGGAGGAGTTCCCAATTTCACCCGCAAGCTTCACGGAAATTGATTATGAAAGGTGCACCGACTGTACTTTATGTTACAAAGCATGTCCTGAGGATGCTATAATCAGGAAAATTGAGATGAGTAGGGAAGAGATAGAGGAAAAAAATGTGGAAATAGATGGAAAGGTTACCATAGACAGGGATAATTGCAATCTCTGCGGGATATGTGCTGAATTCTGCCATATCTTCACAATGGTTGAGAAAGAGCCAGGTCCAACAGATCCAATGCCATACGAGGACATTCTGATCGATGAATCAGATTGTGATTACTGCAAGCTCTGTGAGGAAGTCTGTCCTGAAAATGCAATAAAGGTTGAGAATGGGAAGAGAATTGATTTCAAGGTTGATAAGCTTGCACATGTTGAGATCAACAATGAGAAGTGCTCAAATTGTGCTTACTGTGAAATTGTATGCCCGTATGATGCCATTAAGACGGTAAAGCCTGCTGAAGGAGAGCTTTTTGTATATGAGCCAAGAATGTACCGCTGTGATCCGGTTGGATGTGGTGCATGCATAAAGGTGTGCTGGCATAACAAGGTCTGGTATGTTGGAGAAAAGGAGGCGAGGGTTTATTACAACGAAGAACACTGCATATACTGCGGAGCCTGCGAAAATGCGTGTCCCTACGACCTTATTGGAGTTGGAAGAAAAGAGTACTACATCAAGAACAGCATTTCCTGGGAACCCTGGCTTGAATCCTGGCATGAGGCTTTGAAGAGGGTTGTGGAGAAAAGAAGAGCTGAAGAACCGGAAAGGAAGATTTTCAGAGAGGAAAGGATTGGAATTGCTGAAGAGGAGGAAGTTGTAGTAAAAAAGCCAAGTGAAGAGCTTATCAAGAAGATGGACCAGAGGCTTAAAACAATTGAGGAGGTTTTGAGAAAGCCACGTTTCAGGAGAGCTGTTGAAAAGGGCGAGACAGAAGCATTTATAAACGGAATCAGAAAGGCTTTGCAAAAACTGGAAGGGTGACTTCATGCATCTCACCCGAATAAAGGCAGCAAAAAGCAGAAAGCTTGCAGGAAAGAGAGTCGTTCTTGGCATTACTGGAAGCATTGCAGCTGTAGAGGCTGTAAAGCTGGCAAGAGAACTTGTAAGGAAAGGAGCAGAGATTCATGCTGTTATGAGTGAGGCAGCATGCAAGATAATCCACCCCTACGCAATGGAGTTTGCAACAGACCAGAGAGTTATAACTGAGATAACAGGTAGAATAGAACATGTTGAACTTCTCGGAGTTGATGGTGAAGCTGATCTTCTGTTGATAGCACCATCAACAGCAAATACCATTGCAAAAATTGCTGCAGGAGTTGATGATACTCCTGTCACAACCATGGCAACCACAGCTCTCGGCTCGGGAAAACCTGTAATGATCGCTCCTGCGATGCATGAGAGTATGATAAACAATCCAGCCATAATCACTGCAATTGAGAAACTCAGAGAGTCTGGAGTAGAGTTCATAGAACCAAAATATGAAGAAAACAAGGCAAAATTTGCTGAAATTGAGAAGATATGCCTTCAGGTAGAGAGAAAGCTTTACAGGAAGGACATGGAAAACAAGAAAGTTGTTGTAACATCCGGCCCCACAATGGAATTTCTCGATCCGATAAGATACATAACAAACAGGAGCAGTGGTTTAATGGGATGTGAGATTGCCCTTGAGTTCTGGAGAAGAGGAGCAAATGTTTCACTCATAACCTCAAAACCTCCCGAATTCGATCTTCCAGATTTCAAAACCGTGGAAGTGGTTTCAGTGAAGGATATGCTTAAAGCAAGTCTCGATGAGATAAACAATGCAGATGTTTTTGTTTCCGCTGCTGCAGCAGCCGATTTTGTGCCCGAAAAACAGAACAGTAAGATCAAAACTGCTGAAAAGCTCACCTTGGAGCTTTCATGCGCGCCAAAAATACTGAGAGAGGTGAGAAAGGTATTTGAGGGAAAGGTCATCGCATTCAAAGCTGAAACAGGAGTGAGTGATGAGGAGCTTGAAAAAATCGCTCTTGAGAAAATGGAAACAGACAGAGCAGACATGATGGTTGCAAATGACGTTCTCGAGAAGGGTATGGGCACAAACGATACAAGAGTCCTTCTCATAACTCCGGAAAGAAAACAATGGGTTGAAGGTGTGAAGATGGATGTTGCAGAAAAAATAGTTGAGCTTTTCATTTCAGACTGCCTATGACATTCGTTTCGGGAAGCGTTACAGCCATTTTTTCCCCATTTATTCATGAAAAGCCTGAGAAGTCGGGAAGTTACGGTGTTGGTTTCACAGTTGATGCAGGTGTTGAGGCAAAATTCACCTATGGGAAAGGAGTCTTTTTCAATGGTGAAAAAACAAGCATATCACCTGTTGAAATAGTTCTTGGAGAGCTTGACGGAAAAGGTATTGAGCTTTCAACCGATCTTCCAATTTCATGTGGTTTTGGTGTGAGCGGAGCTTCAGCTCTGGCTTGCGGGATTGAAATAAATTTGAAAAGTGATCTGGGTTTCTCCTTTTCAGACATTGCTGATCTTGCTCACAAGGCTGAAGTTATAAGCAGAACAGGACTTGGGGATGTTGTGACTCAATTTCATGGAGGTGTGGTTGCAAGATTGAAGCCAGGAAATCCCTCAATTGCTGAAGTAAAGAGGTACATTTTCAGGCAGAAGCTTGATTTTCTGGTTCTCGGCAGGCTTTCAACCAAGGAAATTATTGGAGATGATGCTACAAGAGAGAACTTGAGAAAGGCTGGAAAAAAATACCTGAGAGAATTTTTAAAAAAACCAAGCATTGAGAACCTGTTAATGTGCTCAAAATCTTTTGCGATGGATTCAGGGCTGATAGATGATGAGGTGATGGACGTGATCGAGGCAGTCGAATCAAATGGTGGCATGGCAGCAATGGTGATGCTGGGCAGAGCTGTTTTTGCTGTGAATGGAAAAGAGACTTTCGAAGAGTTCAAAGGACAGAGATTCTCAGCTGAAATAGCACCTTGTGGTATCAAAATCTGAGAAATTCACCGTTTAATTTATATTCTAATTAATGCAATAATTCTCTCGAAGAAGTATGAAAATCTCCACAGGAATAGTGCTCCTGGATAAGAGGCTGAGTGGTGGGATTCCTTCAGGCTCAACTGTCTGTGTTTACGCAAATCCAGTCAGCATGCCTGAGGTATTCCTTTATCAGTTTGCATCAGCAGGTTTCACATTTTACTTCACAACCTCAAGATTGCCGAAGTATATAGTCCAGGATATGGAGAGCCTGGGCATAGATCCAGGCAATGTTGAGTTTATTGATGTTTTCAGCAAGTATTACCTTTCCGAGAGTGGAGGATTTATAATTGAGGATCAGTACAGAGATAGAGACATTTTTGATTTTGTGGACAACGAGCTTTCCAAAATTGATATAAGAAATTCTGTGATAGTATTTGATAACCTGTCTTTTTTTCTGAACCTTAATGTTCCGATGGGATTGAAGGAGTGGCTTGTTAACAAAATATATGCCACAACAAAAAATCTGGATGGAATTTCTTACTGCTACCTCATAAAGGGAAGTCATTCCAAGGAAATAGAAAACATAGTTATAAACATCTCGGATGTTGTTTTTGACATAGATTCTGAAAAGAGCGGAGATAAGATGGTAAACAGGCTTGGAATTCCCAAGATGAGGAGAATGAAACCAATTGATGAAACATTCAGGTATTACATAAGCGATGGTGTTCAGATAGATACATCCAGAGATATTGCTTGAATTCTAAAAAATTTGGTAATAAAATTCAAAAATGCATTAATCCGGCAGAGTGAAATAAAATCCAACAAGCTGGACCACATCGTTTAATATGCTCTGTTTTGCAGTGCTGTCAGAGACTGAGAAATAATGAAACACTGCATTGATCACAGCATTCAACACATCCTGCTTCGTTGGGGTCTGTGCTGTCCAGTCAAATGCTGAATAGTATTTGCTCACAAGCTGCTCTAAGCTGTCATCAACGCTGTCAGGGACAGTTTCTGTCACATTTCCTCCAGACAGCACCTCAAATGTCACACTGGAAAATCCAACATTGCCTGCCTGATCCTGTCCATAAACTGTGATCCTGTGATAGCCATAAACTGTAACCAGAAGAGTTGTGTTTGGTGTAAAGCTGATGTTTGTTCCGTTGTCGAGTCTGTACCACCATGCGGTGATGTACTCATCTGCCGTGACATTTAGGGCGATGATCTGGTTTGAGTATGTTCTGTTTTCAGGTGAGGAAATCGTTACTGCTGGTGGGGCTGTATCAACAATCAGCACTCTTATCTCTGTAACATTCCAGTTTCCAACGATGTCCTGCCCGTAAACCCTGTAAATATACACCCTGTCATTCAGATTTGTTTTTGTTATGTTCCAGTTATCATCTGTCCAGCTGACACTCCTGTCAGTCATGGTCTCATTTACACCATCCCAGTTGAGAAGGGCTGTTTGGAGAGGTTCATTTGATGTGATGTTAATCTCCACATAATTTCTGTTGGTGAAGGTGTTGTTGACTGGTGTTGGTGGAACAAATGTCAGAACAGGAGGAAACGGGTCATAGGCTGTAGCAGGAGTGATAAGTGGATGGAGATCTCCTCCATTGATTATGTTTCCATATGAATTGTAGGGCAGGAACGTGTCTCCAAGCCAGTCTCCATTTACATCAACACCACTGTAATCGTTCCAGTAATTCCCTCCAAGATATGGCCCAAATATTATGCTAACACCGGGTATTCTGGAGATGTTCCATCTGTTGTTTCCATTATCAACGGCATTCAGGGTGTTGCTGAAGTAATTGTTGTAGATCAGGTTGTTATCTGATTTGTTGAGTTGAATTCCTATACTGTTCATGACAACTATATTGTCAATAATGGAGTTTCTGTCAGAGTCCTGAATTTCAATGCCCGTGTCTCCATTATCCTCGATAACATTACCAACAAGCCTATTTCTGTTTGAGGAAGATATAGCCACACCATTAAACTGAGTTGACTGTATTCTGTTCCCCGATACAGTGTTGTTGTGGGAATTTTCATGTATCCACACTCCTGTCAGTTCATTATCAATCAGGACGTTGTCGTTCAGTGTGTTGTTGGATGAATCTTCAAGCCGAATTCCGATTATATTGAAATCTACTCTGTTCTCCTCTATTCCAGCTGTGGAAGAGTCCAAGTAGATTCCCGAACCCACATTCCGATCTCCATTGTTGGAAGCATAATTGTATTTGATGGTTCCATCAGAATTTTTAAGAAATATCCCGTTATCTGAGTTGTAACTTGCGTTGTTTCTTACTAAGAAATTCTCATAGGATGAGTAAAGATGAATTCCGTTTTCTCTGTTAAATGAGGCTGTGTTGTTGTGAATGTTGTTTGTATTTGATCTGTAAAGGTAAATTCCGTGCTCTGAATTGTTGTTTGCGGTGTTGTTCAGAACATCGATGTGGGAGGAGGTGTTGAGCTCAATTCCGTTTTTGTTGTTGCTGGCAGTGTTGAATTTCAATATGGAAAGATAGGATTTCAGATAGATTCCGGCTTTTCCATTGAAGCTTGCATTGTTGTTTGTAAGGACGTTGTTCTTGCTCCCACCGTAGATGTGTATTCCATGATAAGAGTTTCCCACAGCCAGATTGTTCTCCAGATTGTTATTGCTTGAGTCCCTCAAAACCAATCCAGAAACTCTGTTCTCACTTGCAACATTATCAATGAGATTCGTGGAATTTACATTTTGAAGGAAGATCCCGTTGGTGTTTTTTTGGAGTTTGTTTTTTGTTACAAAATTGTTCAGCGATTCTGAAATATAGATTCCATTGCCACCATTGTCTTTCACTTTATTCTCAGACAGGTAGTTGTTATTTGAGCCATGGTCTAAGGTGATTCCCCCTATTCTGTTGTTCTCAACGGTGTTGTTGATCACAGCACTGCCGTTGGAGTTCATAAGCTGTATGCCTGATCCTGCAGAAGAGTGTGATACGGTGTTATTGGCAATTCTTGCATCGGTTGAATCCTGCAGATAAATTATGCTGCTGTAGGCTCCCGTGGCTGTATTGTCCGATACAATACAGGAGTCAGATGATTCGAGTTTGATGTTGTAACTGCCGAGAGAGTTGTTTACCGTGTTATATGTAATTACGGTTTCATCTGAAAGCCTCACAAAGATTCCTGCCTTGTGATTTTCTTTCAGATAATTTCCTGAAATTTCATTGAAAGGTGCCGAGTATACGTAGATTCCATAGGCATCTCTGTTTGTTATTATGCTGTTGTTGATGGTATTTCCTCTGATTTTGTTACCGATGGACCAGTTTGTAATTGCAATGCCGTACAGTTTGTTGTAACTGGCAGTGTTGTTTGATATAGTGTTCCAGGAGGAATAGTAATCAGTAAATATGCCGTGTTTCAGATTGTAGTTTGCTTCATTCTCTGTAACCGTGTTATCATCAGAGTAGAGAATGTAAATCCCGTAGACTTCATTGGAACTTGCATCGTTACCTGAGATAGTGTTGTTGGAACATGAATCGTACAGGGAAATACCGTAAATCTGGTTGTAGTTTGCCTGATTACTGGAAATTGTGTTCCAGTTACTTCTGTACTTGATGTAGATTCCTGAATGGCTGTTTTTGTTTGCTGTGTTATTACTTACTGTGTTGTTGCTTGAGTAGTATATCCTGATTCCAAAGCTGTTCATGCTTGCATTGTTTCTGAAAAGGGTGTTGTTATTGGATTCCCACATAAGATAGATGCCGAAATTTGAGTTGGACGCTATGGTGTTGTTGGAAATTTTGTTGTTGGAAGAGTACCAGTAAATGTATGTTCCATTGGAATTGTTTGAAATGAGATTCCCTGAAATTGTATTCCACATTGATCCTTCAAGATATATCCCGCTGTCTCTGTTTCCGTTCATCTGGTTGTCTGTTATTGTGTTGTGATCTGAAAGTCTCAGCGATATTCCATCTCCGAGATTGTTATTGGCTATGTTGTATGAGATCTGGTTGTATGACGATTCATACAACTCTATTCCAGCTCCTGAAGAATTGCTAACATTATTCTGAAGAACAGTATTGTGGGTACTGTTGGTTAAGTGTACTGAACCACCAAAGCTCATATCATTTCCGTAAACAAGGTTCTGATTGCTGTTTGTTAGATGGACACCGTAAGCCCTGTTGAGGGAAATGTTGTTGTCGCCTCCGCCGTCAACATATATGCTTGAATTCTGAAATACATTGTACAGAATGGAAACAGATGATGAGCCGTAAAGCCAGACATTTCCCCCATCTGTACCGTTGTTGAATGTTATGTTAATTTTCCGGGAATTTTCTATTCTGAGAGAATAAAGATTGTTTGAAAAACTGCTGAGTGATACTTTGCTGTTGGAGACGTCTCTGAAATAAACACCTGAAGACCAGTTAACTGCTCTTAGATTTATTATGGTTATGTTTGAAAGCATGTTTCCCGGGCTGTAAGCCTTTACGGCATGCTCCATGTAATAGTAGGGATAGAGTAATTTGTCGTAGGTGATTGTGTAGCCATTTCCATCAAAAACGACATCACTTGATGTTATGTTTATGCATGTGTCAGACCTGTTTGAAACTATATTGTTTACAAGAATATAGTAGCCCGGAACGGTTATTGTGGTGCATTCTGCAACATCCTGCCTCATTCCGGATGAAGGTGGAGGAGCTCCATCTGCTGTGGCAAGGAGTGGTAGGAGAGATGCAATAAATACGGTAACTACAGTAAAGATCATGCTGGCTGTTATTTTAAAGAATTTCTGATTTCCTGCCATTGTCACCACCTTCCAATGAAACGGATGTAAACTGATGCAGAAAATTGCATCAGTTCCGCACTATTTATAATACAGTTACAAATATTTTTCGGATAAGAATCTAAAACTTACGTTTACAGAAACGTGAAAGTTAATTTTTTTGACTACTTATTTCAATCCTGAAAATCCCATCCAAATGGATCGGAATCGCGCATATCCCCACCTACCCTACCATGGCACATCTTTCAGCCCCAGAAGATATGCGATGAAATTCGTCAGCCTGTGAAGCAGTGGGGTTATGAT
>JALURI010000083.1 GCA_027016965.1 Geoglobus sp. | reverse complement strand
TTTTTGTATTGGAGAATTATTAATACTTTCCGTCAAATTTTTCAGCTATGGGAAAGTCTGACTGTCATGGATAAAGTGGATGAAATGGTGAGAGGCATTCTGTCTTCTGAGGGAATAAAAGTTGAAAAAATTGCCGAGATAGATTCAGGGGTGCTCAAACCAGATAGAAGGGCAAGATGGAAATGCAGGTTTGGGTGCGGATATTTTGGAAAGAGATACTCATGCCCTCCAAACGTTCCTGAAAATTATGTTGAATTTATGGAATCTTACAGCAGGGCAATAGCCATAATTTACAGATTTTCAGACTACATGGGTGACAAAATAAAGCTTCAGAAAATCCTTCCCCAGATTGAAAGCAGACTTGTGTTTGATTATCCAATGGCTTTTGCTCTGTTTCCTGGAGGATGTGATATCTGTACGGAATGCAGTTACGAAAAAAACGGCAAATGTCCGAAATCATCCAGAGTCAGGCCGTCTCTGTCTTCTGTTGGAATAAATGTTTCAAAGATGGGCCTGAAAATAGGAGATGGAAGGTCGGTAGCAGTCATCCTCCTTGACTAATCCATCAGCATATTGAGCCCTTCAATAAAAGCCTCAACACTCGCCATTATTATGTCGGTTCTTGCACCTCTTGCAGTAACTATCCTGTCTCCCTTTTTGAGCTGAACAACCACATCAACAAGGGCATCTGTTCCGCCTGTTATTGCATCAACATGGTAACTTACGAGTTCAATATCCGCATAATCCTGTATTGCCTTCTTTATCGCATTTATTGCAGCATCAACAGGGCCGAGTCCGATTCCTGCCTCAATTACCTCGTCACCATTTATTCTGAGCTTCACGCTTGCGGTTGGCATAACATGAACTCCACTTACAATTGAAAGATCAAGAAGGTCCACCTTTTTCTCTCTCTTTATCTGGAGGACAGTTTCGATTATTGTTCTTATGTCTGCATCGGTAACCCTTTTACCTTTATCTCCCATATCCTTAATTCTGCCAAGGATCTCCTGCATATGTTCTCTGCTCGCTCTGTATCCCATTTCCTTCATTATTGCCTCAACACTCGCCCTTCCTGCATGCTTTCCAAGCACTATCGATCTTTTTCTTCCTATGACTTCCGGAGAAATGGGCTCGTACGTTTTTGCGTTCTTTAAAAGTGCAGATGTGTGGATTCCGCTTTCATGGGTAAATGCATTATCTCCAACGATCGGCTTGTTTGGAGGTACTTTAACTCTTGTGAGCTTCTCAACAAGCTGTGAGGCAGGGTAAATCATTTCTTTATTTATGTTTGTCTTCATCCCGTAGAGAAATTCAAGGGACATGACGACCTCTTCAAGTGCAGCATTTCCGGCTCTCTCTCCAAGACCGTTCATTGCAACATGTATCTCGTCAGCGCCACCTTTAACAGCATAAATCGTATTTGATGTTGCAAGTCCAAAATCGTCATGACCGTGAAATGCAACAGGCACATCAAAATTTTCTTTCAGAGCTTTCATGGTCTGAAATGCCTTTTCAGGTGTGAATACACCGACAGTATCTGTAAACGCAAGTCTATCGGTTTTTGCAGAAATTGCATTTCTGTAAAGCTCGACGATAAAATTAAAATCGGCTCTTGAAGC
>JALURI010000082.1 GCA_027016965.1 Geoglobus sp. | reverse complement strand
ATATGAGATGAAAAACCCATCATGTCATGTTTGCGGGAGATCCATGGAATCTGCAGGAAAGAATAAGGGATTCCGATGCAGAAAATGCGGTACTTTTGCACTGAAAAAAAGGAGGATCGAAATTCAGAGAGATGTTGAGATTGGTCTATATGAGGTTCCTCCCAGAGCAAGAAGACATCTGGCAAAACCTCTGATCAGGTTTAAAGAGAGACACACTCATCCTTTCAGATAGTTCTCGATATGTTTATAAATAATGAGATGCCTCTCATTTTTGAGAGGTGTCTGAATTAGAGATAAGGGTTCTCAAAGAAATTGCACTTTCCGGAGGATTGAAAGAACCTGTTAAAATTAGCTGTCAGAATATGGCAGAAAAACTGAGAACAAGTCCTCAAACAGCAGCGAGAAGACTGCAGGATCTTGAGCAATCTGGCATGATAACAAGAGTTCTGACCGGAGACGGACAGCTTGTGATGATAACAGAAAAAGGGAAGCATGTGCTGATGAAAGAATACTTTGAATATAAGAAAATATTCGAGGCTGAAAAGAGAGAATCAGTTATTCTAAAAGGAAGACTGATAAGTGGACTTGGAGAAGGGAAATATTATGTTACGCGGGAAGGTTATGTAAAACAGTTCAAGGAAAAACTCGGCTTCGTTCCTTTCCCCGGAACCCTGAACATCAAACTTGATATTGAATACCTTCAGCTCAGGGGCAGGCTTGATGAAAAGCAGGGTATAAAAATCAATGGCTTTGAGACAAAAAACAGAACCTTCGGAGAATGTAAATGTTTCCTCTGCAGAGTTGATGGAAAAGATGGAGCTGTGATAATCCCCTCAAGAACTCATTATCCATCTGAAATCCTTGAAATTATTTCACCTTACAATCTCAGAGAGGAGCTCAATCTGGCAGATGGAGACGAGGTGAGGGTGGAGGTATTTCTTTGATGCTTGAAAGAGCTATTGAAAACTTTAAAAGAGGTAAACCTGTACTCATATTCGATTCTGAAGATAGAGAGGGAGAAACAGACATAGCAATTCCAGCTATAGCTGTTACGCACAGAGATGTTGCTTTCATGCGCATTCATGGAGGGGGTCTGATATGCGTCGCTATACACCCTCATGCTGCAGAAAAACTCGGACTTCCATTCATCGCAGAAATATATCGCTCGATTAACTCCTCTTACCCTCTCATCTCAAGAATAGTTGAAAAAGAGGGTGATGTGCCTTACGACAGAAGATCATCCTTCTCTCTCTGGGTCAATCACAGAAAAACGTTTACAGGAATAACCGATATAGACAGAGCCCTTACAATAAGGGAGATTGGAAAGGCAGTAAAATCCGTTCTCTCAGGTAATGATTTTGATTTTGCTTCTGAATTCAGAAGCCCCGGGCATGTCGCAATCCTGAGAGCTGCAAAAGATCTCGTATTTGAAAGAAGGGGTCAGACAGAACTGTCAGTCGCTCTTGCTGAAATATCCGGTATAACACCTGCTGTCACAATATGTGAAATGCTCGATCCTGAAACAGGAAAAGCTCTGAGCAGAGAGAGGGCAAAAGAATTTGGAAAGAAACATGGAATCCCATTTGTTGAAGGAAAAGAAATCGTTGATTATTATTCCAGAA
>JALURI010000081.1 GCA_027016965.1 Geoglobus sp. | reverse complement strand
CACTGACAGAGTAATAATCTTCATTGATGGCTCAAACCTGTTTCATGCCTGCAAAGCGTTCAGGCAAGGATTCAAAATGGATTACGAAAAGCTCAGAGATGTTCTATCTGCTGGAAGAAAGATGATAAGGACATACTTTTATGCCTCCTTTAATCCAGAAAACAAAGAAATAAAAGAGAGGCAAACCAGATTTTATAACGCTCTACAAGAGAAGGGCTTCCATGTTGTGACAAAACCATTGAGAAAAAGAAATGATGGCTTAATTGAGAAGGGCATAGACATTGCTTTGGCAGTAGATATGCTTTCTTTGGGTTTTCACAAAGCCTATGATGTCGCTATACTGGTTAGCGGCGATGGAGACTTCATCCCGGCTGTAAATGTAATTAAATCTCTTGGGCTGAGAGTTGAGGTTGCAATGTTCATGAACGCTCTGAATCCAGATTTGAAAAGAATCGCAGATAGGTTTATAGCACTTGATGAACTGGCTGATAAAATTGAGAAGAAATAGCTCTTATTGCGGGTGGCCAGCCCAGCAGGACAGGTCTACGAGGACCGTTCAGGGGGAACGCCCCCGCCACCCGCAGAGTTCTTATCGGTTAGTAGTAGAATGCAACTACTATTTATGGATTGTGGTGAGTCCTTTAAGCATTCATGGTACTTACCTTTCATCCGTTTTATTTCTGGCTCGAGATTAGTCCGGTTCCAATAACAACAGCGATTATCGCTACTACCACGATTCCCAAGCCCATCTCGGCCAGGCTAAACTATTGGGGGCCGAACATTTGCTCCGTCGCCGTATCAGCAGTTGGTCCGAGAACCATTGCGAGGGACAATCCTAAGCCAATAATAATAAAAACGGCTCCAACTGCCGGCTATTATGCCTTCACTCATATTCTATTCATCTCCTTAGCGTAGCCGCACCAATCAAAGCCACCAACATAGCAACAACATCAAACCCTATCGCTTCGTTCGCCCCGACCTTTTTGCACGCTGTCCTCGGCTTTCACACCTCCAGCCTCTATCTCTTCGAGGAGCTCAAGGACTCTTCCAGCTGGAGTTATGGCGTATTTTTCTTTTTTCTGCCGCCGTTCTCACGTTCTTAAGCCAGTTAACATAGGAAATAACACGGAGTTCAGATACGCCAGAAGCAAATATGTCCTCACTGAACTCTGAAACTATCTTAGTCCTCGAAGAATTCGTTTTTGAATTTCTGGAGAACTCTCGACAGTTTGTGGCGTGGATGAAAATCGTGTTTTTTTCTCTCTGCTGAAAGTATGGATCTGAACGCCCCGGTTGAGGTCATAATAATGACGTCAAATGACTCTACAGGCTCCTTCAATGAAAGTATGGATCTGGACTTGAAGAAGGAGAGCCAGGGCCCGGATTCGAACCGGGGTAAAGCGGATCTGCAGTCCGCCGCATAGCCCCTCTGCCACCCTGGCTTATTTAACCCTGATTTGGAACGTTTATTTAAAAATTTTGGTTAACCGAGAAACCTCCTGTGCTTGGCTACCTGAACAATTGCATCCTGCACACCATTCTGTCTTGCAAAAGCTTCAATCACCTTATCGCTTAGAGAAATGTATTCTGGATCAGGCTCAAAATCAAAAAACTGGAATAATTTTTCAGCATCCTCCTCTAACGAGACAATTTTAAGGCTTTTTTTGTTGAAAAACCTGATGACAAACTCCATCTGTTTTTCAAAGCTGGGAATTGAATCACACAGAATCTCGAATATCCTGTCATTTATTGCTGAAAAGCCTATGATTTCAGGCGGAAATCCAATCGAATAAAGGGCACAGCAGAAAGAAATTGCTCTGGGAAGTTTTACCTTTTCCCCTCTGGAATAGCCAAAAAGACCGATGTGAAGCTTTCTCATTCTGCGTTTTGGGATAAATTTGCTTATGTCGTTTACAAAATCTGCAACAAGGGGTATTTTTCTCCTGTAACCATCTGACAGGGTCTTGATAATCTCATTCTCCACTTCAATAGAGTGAACTTTTCCCCTCTTTTTGCTTTTTATTTTTTCAACAGCTTTCTTAACAGTCCCAAAATCATGATCATACTTGAAGGCAGACTGGGCTGTGAATGTTTGGACAGATGGATATTCCTCAAGAGCTGTAAGATTCTCAGGGTCGAAAAATCCCCTGAACGGCGGACATCCAACTCCTATGATAGGATACATCTCAAGACTGAGGTCTTCAAGATCCATGAGTGCCATCTTGGCAGCTATGGTTGCAGATAAAAATCCAAAGTTCAATGCAGGATCAGATCTCGCCAGAAAAACCCTTGAAATGTGAAAGTTATTTTCGTTCAATTCTTTTACAATTTGAGAACAGTTAAGCATCGTGTTTATGTCCTCAAAAAGAGGTATAACTGAAATTTCCTCAGGTTCAAAATCACCAAGCCATTGTCCAATGAGAGATCCATCTGGAAACATTATTCTTGATTTTCCAGCCACTATGTTACGGTAATACCAGTAAACCCTTTCTATCTCAATCCTTTCAGTTACCATCGGTAGAATGACCTCAAAGATTGGGGGAACTGCATCGTCTCCGTAAAACTTTCTCGCATAGTCGTAGCTTCTGGGGATCATCTCAAGAGTTTCAGAGAGAAGCTTTGCTTCTTCTTTTTCAATAGTTGGATTTGGTATTCTCGGGGTGATTCTCGCATCCCTCCCAAGAAAGTTATCTCTGAAAAATTCGGGATAGGTTGTTATGAGCTTTTTCACAACAAAGTCATCCACTTCCTTTCCTTCAAAGTCCCACATCTGCTCATCCATTTCAAAATGGGAGAACACATAGTATGCTTCCTTGATTTCATCCTCTCCATCAAAATAGCTCTGTTTTGCAAAAAATGGCATTGTGACATTGTCCGGATGCTGTGTGCTCATAACCCTTGGAATCATCCGATACAGATACATACAGTTGCATATAAATTTTTACGTAGTCTGAATTGGATGACCCGAAAGAATTGCAGAGTTGAGTTATCAGCCCACCTTTCTTCTGCTGAGAATTTTTGATCATCAAAAAAGATATATTTCCTCCTTCCTTCCATCCCTCATGGACGTAACCATCGGACTTGAAGTTCACGTTCAGCTCAACAGGCTCAATACCAAACTGTTCTGCTCATGCCCTCTTGATTACCATGGCAAAAATCCAAACACTCATGTCTGTCCTGTATGCTTGGGCTTGCCCGGAGCAATGCCTGTGGTTAACAGGGAGGCAATCCTATCTGCAATAAAGGTTGCTCTGGCATTGGAAGCAGAGATAAACCCGGTGATGAGGTTCGACAGAAAGAACTATTTTTACCCTGATCTTCCAAAAGGATTTCAGATCAGTCAGTATGACATGCCCCTTGCATGGGGAGGGCATGTGGTAATTGAAACCGAAAATGGAGAGAAGAGTGTGTCTCTCAAGAGAATTCACATGGAAGAGGATCCTGGAAAATTGGGCTACAAGGGCTCCATAACTACTGCAAGATACAGCCTGATTGATTACAATAGAAGCGGTGTTCCCCTGCTTGAAATTGTAACCGAACCTGTTTTGAGTTCCCCAAAGGAGGCAAGAGCATTCCTGAATGTGCTAAGGGTAATCCTTGAGTATCTTGAAGTGTTTGATGGGGACCTTGAAGGTGCCATGAGGGTTGATGCCAACATAAGCATTGCAGGCGGAGGTAGAGTTGAGATCAAAAACATCTCCAGCTTTAAAGGAGTTGAGAAGGCTTTGACTTACGAAATAACCAGACAGAGAAATCTGATGAGAAGGGGGAGAAAAATTGAGAGGGAAACAAGACATTTTGATGAAACAAACAACATAACAGTCTCTTTGAGAAGCAAGGAGGAAGAACAGGATTATCGCTATTTTCCGGAGCCGGATCTTGTTCCTGTTTACACATCAGAGTTTGTTGAGGAAGTTAAAGCTACACTTCCAGAGATGCCATGGGAAAAGAGAGAAAGGTTAATTGAGCAGTATGATCTCAGCATGGAAAAAGCCAAGATTCTTGTGCTTGACCCAAAAATGGCTGATTATTTTGAGAGAGTTGCTAAAAAAATTGATCCAAAAGTTTCTGCAAGCTGGATAGTTGATGTGCTTAGAGGCGAGCTGAACTACAGAGATATGAGCTTTGCTGAAGGGGAAAAGAGACTCAGCTCAGATGAATTTTCTGAACTTTTGACTTACTTTCTGAAAGAGGAGATAACTGAAAAAGGTGTTGTTGAGGTAATTAGAGCAAAGCTCGATGATGGTGGCAGTGTAAGGGAAATAATCCAAAAGAAGGGGTTGTTTTCAATTCCAAGAGAAGAAATAGACAGACTGTGTAGAGAAGCGATAAAAGAGAATCCAAAGGCTGTTGAGGACTACATGGCAGGGAAAAAACAAGCAGCCAATTTTCTTGTTGGCTATGTGATGAAAATGACACGAGGTAGAGCCGATCCGGGAGAGACAGCAAAACGCATCAGAGAGATTCTGGAGGAAATCTCATGAAAAAGTTCAGGGTTGCAGTTGGCGGGACTTTTGAGCCTCTGCATGAAGGGCATAAAAGGCTGATTGACAGGGCTGTGGAGCTGGGAAGAGAAAGCATTTCAATTGGCATAACAAGCGACAGAATGGCAAGACAGAGAATAAGAAGTGTTCTCCCCTTCACGATAAGAGCAGAGAATGTAAAGTGGTATGTCAGGAGAAAGTACGGTTTTGAACCATACGTTGTTGAGATAACAAACCCTTACGGGAAAACCTTGGAGTATGATTTCGAATATCTTGTTGTCAGTCCGGAAACATACGAAATGGCAAGAAAAATAAATGAAAAGAGAAAAGAAATGGGTAAACAAGAGATAAAAATAGTTAGAGTTGATTTTGTTCTCGCAGAAGATAATGAGCCAATTTCTGCTACAAGAATAAAAAAAGGGGTAATTGATCGATACGGAAAAACCATATAGAAAGCTTTATATCAATAATTTGAATCTTAATTCATGGAATTTACCAGAAGTGTGGAGAAAGCTGTTTTCCTTAATCCTGCTACCAATGAAATTGAAGAGGTTGAAATAGAGTTGAGGACTGACCCACTGACTGACAAAATATCAAGAATTCTTGTGAAACCACTTCCATTTCCGAAAAATCCTGAACTTCCAGACTTCAGCAGGGAATGGTGCCCTTTCTGCGAGGACAGGATTTACAGCATAGGTGCAAGGGATGTCAGAGTTGCAGGTGGTGAGCTGATGAGAAGAAATGAGTCTATTCTGATGGCAAACATATCACCCTACGCAGAGATTTCTCTTGTAATAAGAATTTCAGAGGCTCACTACATACCAATAAACGAATTCAAACCCCAGCTCTTTTCGGACGGATTTTTGCTGGCTCTCGACTACATCAGAAAGATAGGTTCCAGCTTTGCAACAGTAACGATGAACTACCTCAGACCTGCTGGAAGCAGCATATCACATCCCCACATCCAGCTCATGGCGTCAGATATGCTTTTTGACCTTCAGGAGCGGATTAAAAAAGGTGCAGAAAGGTTCTTCTTAGAGGAGAAAGAGATTTTCTGGGATTATTTCTGGAAAGAATTCCATAACAACAGGATTCA
>JALURI010000080.1:5229-5582 GCA_027016965.1 Geoglobus sp. | reverse complement strand
ATAGAAAAACTCATCGAGAGGAGAAACACCAGAATAAGCAAATACTTCGGAATCCTGAGAGATGGAGAGGTTCTTGACGAGATCGAAAAGTGTCTCGAATTCAGAAGATCAGCAAGGTTGAGAATATGATTGTTCTGGATACGAGCTATGTCATAGACTATCTCAGAGGTGTCAGTGCAGCACGAGACTTGGTGGATGATGAAGATGAGATAGCGATTACTGCGATCACATACCACGAGATTATGACAGGGTTGAAGAGAAAGAAAAACAGGAAAGAGGGGAGGATCCTCAGGAGATTTCTCTCGGAAATCAGAATACTTCCCTTTGACATAAATGCTGCCGACGAATCAAGC
>JALURI010000080.1:0-5219 GCA_027016965.1 Geoglobus sp. | reverse complement strand
TTGTTGAATTCAGCGAGCCAGTGGGCTGGGAAATCGTGGATTTGAAGGAATTTCTTGAGGATTTGCCTGGAATGAAGGTTGACATTGTTACCAGGAAGGCAGTTATGAGCAAACCTCTGCTCTGGAAGTCAATTGAAAGGGAGATCGTGTATGTCTGAGGGAAGCCTGCAGTTATCCACGCAGGACGTGGTTGATGACGTAAAGAACAGAACAGTTACCGGAACTCAAAGAAGTGCTTTTGAGGATGTCTGAGGAGATGAGTTAGCAAAGCCTCCAGAAAAACCTGAACCAGTGACTCCTTTGGCATGAGCGCCCTTGCTTTTTTATCACAGATTTAACAGGCAATGACTTACAAAAATTTTTCTGAAAAAACAACTGTGTATGTGCCGGGAATTCTGAACCTGATGGGGTGATAACTCCACTCTAAACCCGACTGTAAACCCTGTCTCTCCTGTCAACTTTAAACACAACAACGACCCTCCTGTCATCATCGACAGTGTAGAGAATTCTATAGCCTCCCACTCTGATTCTGAAGGCTTCATTCCCCTTCAGCTTAACAGCCCTGACTGAGTAGGGATTTACCAGCTCAGTGAGTTTTGCTCTGATTCTCTGAACATCGCTTTCTGGAAGTTTTCTTAGGAATTTTACAACATTTGGATGAAGATAAACAGTATAACTCATTCTTTCAGCACTTCATCAAGTTTTTCAAGCTCCACAAAATCGGAAAAATCTCCCTTCTCGATTTTCTCCCTTACCTCCTTAAGCATCTCTTCCTCTTCAGAGGTTAAGGTTAAGTCAATTAACTCCTCTACTGCCTCTTCAATATGTCTGACTCTCTCCTTGATTTCCCTCAATTCGTTTAGAATGTCTGAAAGAGAAACAGCCTTATGCATGATTGATAGTTTTGCATGAAATTAATAAAAGTTATCTCCGCAGGTGTTCAGTGCGATGAGGTATCTGGTGGTCACATTCTGCAGCCCGGATGAGTGAGTATCTGACAGCAAAGACCACTCTGCAGCGAACCAGTAATACAGCTTTTATCGGGAGAGTCAGGCAAATACCCTGCCCTGACACAAACTATATATTTTTCCACAACTCTGAAGAAGTATGGAGCGTTCTCTTTTCGGCACCAACGGTGTCAGGGGTATTGCAAACGACGATCTTACTCCGGAGCTTGCCCTTGATCTTGGCAGAACTATTGCCTCTCTCAGGCCGGGGCTGATTGCTGTCGGTATGGATGCAAGAATCTCATCTCCGATGCTGAAGTCTGCCGTTCTCGCAGGCATAATGTCCGCTGGCAGTGATGCCGTGGATGTCGGCATTACACCAACTCCATCACTGCAGTATTACGTCAAGGTGTCGAAGGCAAATGCTGGGGTTATTGTAACTGCAAGCCACAACCCGAGGGAGTACAACGGGATAAAGTTCGTAAGCCATGACGGAGTGGAGTTTTCGAGAGAGGAGGACAGCGAGGCTGAGAGAGTTCTGCTGAGCAAGAAGTTCAGGATTGCAGGCTGGAATGAAGTCGGAGAGCTTTACAGCGATGACGCCAACAGAATTTATGTTGAAGGTATTCTCGAGAAAGTTAATGCAGATGCAATCATTGACAGGAAATTTGGAGTGGTTGTGGACTGCGGAAACGGTGCTGCATCATTCACAAGTCCTGAAATTCTGAAAAGGCTTGGATGCGACATGTACACCATAAACTGCTACCCAGATGGAAGATTTTCTGCAAGGCTTTCAGAGCCGGTTGAGGAGAACGTTTCTGAGCTGAAGGAGGTTGTGAAGGCAGTTGGAGCTGATCTTGGCGTTGCTCATGATGGCGATGCTGACCGAGCCACGTTTGTGGATGAGAAGGGCAACTTCGTCAGCGAGGATGTGATGCTGGCACTCATGGCAAAGTATTACGTGGAAATGAACGGTGATGGAATTGTGGTTACGCCTGTAAGCACCTCAAAATGCGTCGAGGATGCTGTGGTGGATGCTGGGGGTAAGGTCATTTACACAGCTGTAGGCTCACCGGTCGTGGCAAAGGTGATGAAGGAAACCAATGCCGTTTTTGGTGGAGAGGGGAACGGTGGTCTGATATTTCCGGAGCATCTACTTGCCAGAGATGGAGGCATGAGTCTGGCAAAGGTTCTGGAGCTGATGGTTGAGGAAAAAAAGCCACTCTCGGAGCTTGTCAGGGACATTCCAAAATACCACACCCTTAAAGCCAAGGTAGAGTGCAGGGACAGGAGGAAGCTGCTCGAGGGTTTGAGAGCAGAGTTTGAGAACGCAAACTTCACAGACGGAGCCAGAATAGACTTCGAGGATGGCTGGCTGCTGATAAGACCCTCGGGAACAGAGCCAATAGCCAGAATTTTTGCTGAAGCAAAGAGCGAGAAGAGGGCTAAAGAACTGCTTGAAATTGGAATTGAGTCAGCTAAAAGGATAATGTCATGAAATATACTTTTTAATCGTTGAAATTATCTTTCTCCTGTTGAATGGCTTCTCAATTATCTCGAGAGCTCCTGCCGAAGCCAGCTCACCTCCCCTTGATCTTGCGTAGGCAGTAACACCTATGATCTTTGCGTCTGGATCAATGTTTTTTATCTCCCTGGTTGCAGTAACTCCATCTACTTCAGGAAGCTCTATATCCATCAAAACAAGCTCTGGTTTGGCGAATCTGTACATATCTACTGCTTCTCTCCCGTTTTTTGCTGTGAGTATCTGAAAATTCTCCTTTGACAGTATCAGTCTCAGGATCTCAAGGACCGAGTCATCGTCTTCTGCTATGAGTACTTTTGTCACCACAATCTCACCCAAATTATAATCATGATAACAATTATTTAAGGGTTTTGGATGAACAGAACCGATATTTATTAAACCCCTGTAAATAAAGGTGTTTGAGGTGGTGTGCCATGAAGGTCAGGTGGCTTGGACATGCATGTTTTCTGATAGAGAATGGAAAAAGAATCATAATCGACCCGTTTCTTACAGGAAATCCCCTTTCTCCCATGAAACCATCTGAAGTGAAGGTTGATGCCGTGCTTGTTACCCATGGTCACGGAGATCATCTTGGAGATGCTGTTGAGATAGCAAGAAACAACGACTGTCCTGTAGTTGTGATTCATGAGCTTTCAAGAATCCTGAGCGAAAAGGGAATTGAGGCGGTTGGAATGAATATTGGTGGAACCGCCACTGTTTCGGATGTTAAAGTAACTATGGTGAAGGCATTCCATTCTGCAGACTATGAGGATGAGAGGGGAATAATATCGGCAGGAGATCCTGCAGGTTTTGTTGTAGAGATGGATGGAAAGAAAGTCTATCACTGCGGAGATACGGATGTGTTTCTTGACATGAGACTGATTGGTGAGCTTTACTCTCCCAATGTGATGCTCGTGCCCATAGGTGGCTGGTACACCATGGGTATACGAGAGGCAGTTAAAGCTGTGGAGCTTGTTATGCCAAAGATTGCAGTTCCCATGCATTACAACACATTTCCGGTGATAGAGGCAGATCCTGAAGAGTTCAGAAAAGAGGTTGAAAGCAAAATCCAGGGTGTGAGGGTTGTCATACTGAATCCCGGGGAGCATATAGAAATCTGATTCTTTACACTTTCCCAATGAAAAACCTTTAAAGTTTCAGAGCCTATTTGTGACAATGCTGAAATTCGTGATGATCCTTCTCCTGCTGCTATCCTCAATCTCTGTGGGAAATTCTGCCATCATACAAGGGAAAATTTATTCATGGAACACGTTTGATCCAGCCAGAAACTGCATCGTAACAATCAACTCAACTCCCGCTCAGAAAATCGTTGCTGTTAACAGTACCTACTCTTTTGGTGTTCCACCAGGAACATATCAGCTTGACGTTGTCTGCTACGATTCCTTAAAACTTTATGCAGTTGAGGTTGTAGAGGTAAAGCAGAATGGAACATTTCAAATTGACATGCTTGCTCAACCCCTGATTGAGGAGCTTAATGTGAGCATACCTGAAATAAACTTCACGATTGAGGAGACACCTCCACCCGAGAAACCTGAAATTTCTGAACCGGGTTTTGACTATCTCTATGCGATCATTGTACCAGTTTTGGTCATTGTTGCACTGGCGTCATATCTCAAATTCAGACGAAAGGAAACAGAAAACCAGGTCCATGAAATCCTGCCTGAAGATCTGAACGAGATAGTGGAAATAATCAAAAAAGAGGGTGGGAGGATAACACAGAAAGAGCTTAAAAGGAAAACAGGTTACAGCGATGCAAAAATAAGCCTGATGATTGCAGATCTTGAAAAGCGTGGTATGATAGAGAAAGTAAAGAAGGGGAGAGGAAACATCATATTTCTGAAAGAGTGATGATGTTTCTGTAGATCCTGATCATTCTGTGAATTTCGTTAATGTATACAAATTCAACATCAGAATGGAGTCCCTCCCCCCCCGGACCAAGATAAAATGCCGGAATGCCCCTGTTTCTCACATGCCTTATATCCCCGACCCCGAGAGTTACAACTGCCTTTGGAGACATACCTTCCTGTCTTATCGCTTTCGCCATGAGTCTTGCCAGCCTCCTGTCTTTTTCATCGGGCACATTGTCCAAGGAAAACCCAAAACTTCTCAGAAATCCGGTTATGAACACATCCACATTATCAAGATGAAAACTCTCCCTTACACTGTCAACATCAATCCAGGGTGCAAATCTGACATCTGCCTCCACAATACACCTGTCAGGGACTACATTTCTTTTCACTCCTGCCCTGACAATTGAGGGATTGAATACAGCATCTCCATTGCCCCTGTACTCGACATCAAGTCCCAGGCTTTCAAGTTTGCTTAGGTATTCCTCCTTTTTACCCTTCATCTCAGCAAATTTATCCACAAGCTCAGTTATGAGCTTTGATGCTCTGTAAACCGCACCCTCCTTTATATCTGCAATGGCAGTATGCCCGCTTCTTCCATGAACAATCAGATTCAGAGACACGACAGTTGCCTGGGCAACGCCTATTCTGTCACTTCCAAATGGTTCGCCTATAATAACATAATCCGGGTTAACGTGATCAATAACTCTCCCGAGACCGAGTCTTCCACCAATCTCTTCATCGGCAGTGAATGCAAGCTTTATTCCAACCTCGCTTTCAAACCCATGGAAGGCAGAGACTATTGCGGCAACACATCCCTTGGCATCACAGCTACCCCTTCCATAAACCCTGCCATTTTCAATTTTAGGTGTGAGCATCGAC
>JALURI010000079.1 GCA_027016965.1 Geoglobus sp. | reverse complement strand
TTATTAAACTTTATAACACCAGCAATTCAAAATTAACACTCTTTATGTTGTGCCATCAAATTGTAAAGTTTACAATGTGAATGGGAAAATGAACATCAGGTTAAAAACCACATCAACTCCTGTTTTGAGCTTTACATCTCTCGTTTTATTTGTTTTCGTGTACTTAACCATAACCTCGTGCAGTAAAAATGGAACAGCTCCAATTGCTGTTCATTTGGAAATATCCACATCTCAGTCAGAAGGGCCTGTGGATGACCTCATTTTTGGTCACTTTATTGAAAACCTGGGAAGGTGCTTCTACGGTGGAATATGGGATCCAGCCTACCGCGGTGAAAAAATTTACGGTCATATCAGAAAGGACGTCGCTGAACTGGTGAGAGCACTCAATCCACCTGTAATAAGGTATCCCGGAGGCCTGTACGCAGATGCATATCACTGGCAGAATGGGATAGGTCCCTACGAGCTGAGGCCTGTAATTGACAATCCTTACTGGTCATTTCTGGGCGAAAGGTTTGCTCCTCCGGACACCAATGAATTTGGCACTGATGAATTCATGGAATTTTTAAATTACACGGGAGGTGAGGCCTACATCCAGATAAACTACTCAACCGGAACCACACAGGAAGCTATGGCATGGATTGAATACACAAACAGTTCATCTGATACCACATGGGGAGGACTGAGGGCACAGTACGGACACCCGGAACCTTACGGTGTAAAAATATGGGGGATCGGCAATGAGATATGGGGTTACTGGGCATTTGGTCACACGGACCCTGTATCCTATGCACACAAGTATCTGGAATTTGCAAGAGCCCTTAAAAGCGTGGATGCAGAAGTAAAGTTCACCGCCGCAGGATACACCTCAAGCTGGAATGTGCCCTTTCTTGAAGTGGCAGGGGAAGAAGTCCACTACCTTACCATTCATGCATATGTTCCGGGCCCGGTGGCATTTGTCCCTGCAACCGAACGCGCCTACATGTCCATGGTGGCATCTCCACTTTATCTCAGGGACATGGTTAATGCTGCATATCAGGATGTTGTGACTGTGCTGGGTGAAGGCTCGGATATAAAAATAGCTTTTGACGAATGGAACGTTGGCTGGAGGGCAAATGATGTGGAAATAGGAACTGAATTCACTGTACGGGAGCTTCTGTTTGCCGCGGGCACACTCATAGAGTTCATGCGTCTTTCTGCACAGGGAAAACTTGGCATGGCAAACTATGCTCAACTGGTAAACGCCCTTGGCCTGATCTACACAGATGGGGATATTGCTTATCCAACTCCTCCTTACTACGCTTTCCTCCTTTCTGCAGAGATCAGAGGAGCGGAACTTCTGCACACGCAAATTTCCTCTCCCACCTTCAACTCTGCGCCACTTGCAGACCTGCCCCCCTACCGGAACGTTCCGTTTATTGACGCCGCCGGTTTGAAAATTGGCTCAACCACTTTTGTATATGGTCTTAACCGGCACGTGCACAGCGATGCCACTGTGTCAATCTCATTTGACACCACAACGTTCAGGGAAGGCATCTTCACATGGACCCGTGCAGATGGCCCATATTCAAAGACAATCTCTCTGAGATCACACAAAATAACCTGCACCTCCACCTGCACCATTACAGTACCTGCTC
>JALURI010000078.1 GCA_027016965.1 Geoglobus sp. | reverse complement strand
GAATAGGGATGATGTGATGAAAGTCCTAGTAACAGGCGGCTTAGGCTTCATCGGGAGCAATTTCATAAGATATCTACTGGGCAGTTATCGGGATATCAAAGTAATTAATGTTGATAATCTATCATATGGCTCAAATCCAGGCAGTTTAAAAGATATCGAGAAAGACTATAGATATACATTTATAAAGGGAGACATACGGAATAGGGATTTCATAGATAAGATTATCCAAGGCGTTAACATAGTAGTAAATATAGCCGCCGAAACTCATGTGGATCGAAGTATATCTACCCCAAGAGTATTCTTAGAGACCAACACTGTGGGCGTCTTTAATATCCTTGAGGCTATAAGGACAACTAACCCAAGTATAAGGATGATTCAAGTCTCTACTGACGAAGTATACTCAGACATCTTGGAGGGTTCTTATACAGAAGAGGACAGGCTTAAGCCCTCTTCACCATATTCCGCTTCAAAAGCTGCAGGTGACCTCTTCTGCCTAGCATATCACAGGACATATGGTATAGATGTTATTGTCACACGCTGCACCAATAATTTTGGGCCTTATCAGTTTCCTGAGAAGCTTATTCCCAAGACGATTATCCGCGCTAGTATGGATATGAAGGTCCCCGTATATGGGTCTGGAAAGAATGTTAGGGACTGGCTATTTGTCTTAGACCATTGTAAGGCTATAAGTATGGTTATGGAGAAGGGTAAGCCAGGCGAGATCTATAATATCTCGTCTGGCGTCGAGCTTGAAAACATTGTCTTAGTGAGGAAAATCCTTTCTTTATTGGGTAAGGACGATTCTCTCATTGAGTTTGTTGAGGATCGGCCTGGCCATGACCTTAGATATAGCCTTGATTCAAGTAAGATTCGCCGTGAACTTGGGTGGAGACCGGAATATGAATTTGACGATGCCCTAGAATATACTGTGAAATGGTATCTGGATAATGAGTGGTGGTGGAGACCCCTTGCTGATGAAAGGACTCTGCATCCTACTCCATGGAAGCTGAAATGGTAGAGGGTGTCTCAGTAGTCACGACGACATATAACGAGAAGGAAAATCTGATTCGTCTCATTTCTAGGATAAGGAAGGTTTTGCATGATGTTCCTCACGAGATCATCGTTGTTGACGATAGTTCACCTGACGGTACCTATGAGGTTGCAAAGGAATTAGCTGACAAAGCTATTCTTAAAGATAGAGAGGGACAGTCTAAGGGCCTTATGACGGGTTTGCTTTCGGCAAGATATCCAGTTATCGTAACCTTAGATGCTGATTTGGAGAATCCGCCGGAGTTGATACCTTCTCTTCTATATAACTTAGATGATTATGATATTCTCGTTGCATGTAGAACAAAACTTCCTAGGATATCTGAGAAGTTTGCTACTTATCTATTTGGGAGATTACTGGGTATTAGTGACTTCTATTCAAATTATAGGGTCTATAGGAAACAAGTCCTTCCTTCTATTAGAGATGTGAAGCTAGGAGAGACCTTTGGAGGGGAATTTTTGATTAGGACCTGGGCTAATGGCTATAAAATCGGGGAGTTTAGGTATGAACCCGTATATAGAAGGCGCGACCCAAGGTTAGGAGGTGTTATAAAAAGCAATTTGAGGATATTCTATTCGACTCTAAAGCTTATCT
>JALURI010000077.1 GCA_027016965.1 Geoglobus sp. | reverse complement strand
CAGAGGTATCTTCCATGAATGCAAGGGGAAGTTACCGATCAATTTCCCTGAATCTCCCCTTCAGTACAACTCCTGCAACCTTAGCTGACACACAGGAACCATCTTTATTCCTTGATACGATTTATACACGAATCAGATCTCCAAGCTCCAGCGGTTTTTCGCTTCAAATTGAATCTGATGACAGCTCCAACCCCGGGAGTAGTATCAGGGCTCAAACAGGATATGCTGCAATTCAGCAGGGAGTAGATCCTGTGAATAAAATTGAAGTTGAAAAGACAGGCAGATCAATATCCGATAGTTTTCGGCAGATTACATTTTCAAATTCATATGCATCAAGTCCTGTTGTCGTGGCACAGCTCGTTTCGGAGTATGGGCCAGACCAGGCCTACGCTGTTGTAAGATCTGTAACTCAATCCTCATTTGAACTGGCAGTTGAGGAGCCAGCAAGTAGAGATGGTCCCCACACAACTGAAGAATTTGCATGGATTTCTGTACCTTCCGGTTTGATATATGGCAGAGAGTATGTGAATCCTGAACCAAAGGTTACCCTCGGGCCGGAACTTTGATCAGTTTACCAAAAAACAGATAGTATTATATTATCCACCATCAACTGTCAGGATATGACCCCAGTTATAGTTGACAGTGTTCGAACTCCTGTAGGGAGATTTGGAGGCTCATTAAAAGATCTGCAGGCTTACGAACTTGGTGCAATAGCAATAAAGGCTCTGATGAACAAAGCCGGAGTTAAACCCCTCGCAACGAAGGACTCCTACGACTTCTACCCGTCAAAGCTGCCGAAGGGCAGAATTGAGCTTGAGGGTGACTATGAGTTTGATGGCGTAGAGGTGGAGATTGAAGAGGTCGTGATGGGTAACGTTCTTCAGGCAGCGCAGGGTCAGAATCCTGCAAGACAGGCAGGAATCTATTCAGGCATTCCAAAGGAGATTTCTGCATACACACTCAACAAGGTGTGCGGAAGCGGTCTGAAGGCTGTTGTAGCTGCGGCTCAGTCAATAAGCGAAGGGGCGAAGGCAGTCATTGCAGGTGGAATGGAGAGCATGAGTAGCGCCCCCTATGCGATGAGAAAGGCAAGGTGGGGCTACAAGATGAGCATAAACGCGATTGACGAGGTTGTAGATGTAATGGTTTATGATGGCCTGTGGGAGAAGTTCTACGGCTATCACATGGGGAACACTGCTGAGAACATAGCTGAACTCTACGGCATAAGCAGGGAGGAGCAGGACGAGTTGGCTTACGAGAGCCACATGAGGGCTGTTAAGGCGATAGATGATGGCATCTTTGCCCAGGAGATAGAGCAGGTGGTGATAAGGACCAGGAAAGGTGAGGTTATCGTCGATACAGACGAACACCCCAGGAAGGACACGAGCCTGGAAAAGCTCGCAAAACTGCCTCCAGTTTTCAAAAAGGATGGCACGGTTACAGCAGGAAACGCAAGCGGAGTGAATGATGGCGCAGCAGCGTTGCTCCTGATGGACGAAAGCTACGCAAACGAACTTGGGCTTGAGCCCAAGGTCAGGCTTGTGAGCTACGCATCAGCGGGCATTGACCCTGCATACATGGGTCTCGGACCGATTCCGGCGATCCAGAAGGCCATTAAAAGAGCTGGAATCAGCTTGGATGACATCGAGCTTATCGAGCTGAATGAAGCTTTCGCAGCTCAGGCTTTGGCTGTAATAAAGGAGCTGAACCTTGATCTTGAGAAAGTGAACGTTCACGGTAGCGGAATAAGTCTCGGCCATCCAATAGGTGCAACAGGAGCGAGGATAACCGTTACGCTCATTCACGAGATGAAGAGGAAGAAGGCCAATTACGGATTGGCGTCGCTCTGCATAGGCGGTGGAATGGGGGTTGCTGCTGTATTTGAGAGGGTTTAAACCTGTGAACCACTTTTCAATTTTAAAATATTCAAGGGCCAGATGGATTGGAGAAATCATAGTCTGTAATGATTCTGCCTCAGAGCTGCGCAAAGAAAATGCAATGAATTCAGATTATTGTTTACTAAGATGTTCGAGAAAAACAATATAAGAGTCCAAGAAAAGTTAAAAATGGTGATTCGAATGTCTGAGATCCCCAGAGTTTTGAAGCTGGAAGATATGATAGACTATCAGGAGAACTCGATAGTCAGCAGAACGATAATTGACAGAGAAGCTGGAACAGTTACGCTGTTCGCCTTTGACGAGGGACAGGGACTGAGCGAGCATACCGCTCCATACGATGCGATGGTTTACGTCATTGAGGGTGAGGTTGAGATAAAGATTTCAGATAAACCATACCACCTGAAAGAAGGAGATATGATCGTCATGCCTGCAAACGAACCTCACGCTCTGAAGGCTTTAAGCAAATTCAAAATGCTGCTGGTGATGGTGAAGGAAACTACCTCCTCTGCTGTGCTGAGCCACTGATGTTTTTGAGTGTTATACTGGATCTGGAAGCCTAATCACAGTCCTCAAGTTCTGAGTCTCGAAAAAAGGTGAAACTGAGACTCATGCTATGTATAGAACTTTCTTGTGTCCTGAACATTATTCGGAAAATCTGAACGGTTTCGCTGGCCTTAAATAATTTTGAGGAACTGAAAAGAATCAGGTGGAAAAGTGTTTGAATACAAAATAACTTCAGCACATCTCCTGATGGCAACGCTTACAGATTCGATGCTGCTTGCTGTAAATGTCTTTCTTTACGCTGCACTGGTTGTATGCTACGTGAAGACCAAAAGTGGGAAGAGCAGAAGGGTCATCTTGGCTTTTGCGCTTTTGCTTCCAGTCGCTTATGCTGCTCCAGCACTCCTCAAAACTTTCATCGGCTGGGACTGGTATGGATACGAGCTTTATAGAGAAAAGATCCACATAAGAGCCTGGCCAGTCGATGAAGTGATTAATCCGAGCAATTCCACGATCTTTCTTACAGACTCAGAGGAGTGGAGACTAAAGCTAAGAAAGTTTGGTTTAAAAGCAGGAGACATTTCGATGGGATACCATATCCTCAACAATGGAGCTGAAGCGGTGGTTTTCAAGCATAAAGATAGCGAGAGGTTCGTTGTGATCGATACAGGCGGAAATTATTACGTGATAGTTCATTCGGGGGTTGAGAATTTTTATGAAAAAGGCTGAGAAATCAAATGAGATGAGATTCTCAGCTATCGCAAGTATTAAATACACTCCTCATTTTGCATGTCCCATGGCAAGATTTCCTGAGGCTGAAGCAAGGCTCTTCAATGTCAAGATATGCATGAGGTGCAACGCAAGAAACCCGATCAAGGCAAAGGTCTGCAGGAAATGCGGATACAAGGGTCTGAGACCAAAATCAAAGGAGAGAAGAGGTAAGTGATCAAACCCTTTTTTCAATCACATACTGGTACATTCCAAGTATTGCATTCCTGAAAAAGTATTCCTCTCTTTTTCTGGTTTCCTCATCGAATTTTCTTATAAGAGAGAAGCTCTCATCTGCTTCTATGAGCCTTTTTCTAACCACCTCAATCACAGATTCAAAATCCTCTCCCAGTTCATTAACTGCATTTCTCACAGCTTTAACCCATATTTTCAGCTGTTTTTCATATCCTGAGATGATTTTTGTACCATTTTTGCTCATCCCGAAGTGCCCGAAGCATATGTTTCTGTCCTGATATGCTTTAAGCTTCTGTATTGAGCTATTGGCAATCTCATAAACAAATTTTGGAGGTGTTGCAGGTCTGTGGTAAATCAATCCATCAAACTCATGGTAGACTCCAAGAGCCTCTCCCACAAAAACGTATTCGTCAATCACATAGCTCTGATGATGGACTGCATGCCCCGGTGTGTAAATAATCTCAGCACTCTCCACATTCTCAACAAATCTTGATGCATCAACGGGAACAATCTCTCCATAGCTCTTTGCAATCTCTCCAAGAACCTTCAAACTACCCTTCCAGAGCCTTTCTGGATTTATGAGATGATCAATTCCTCTCTCATTGACCACAACCTTTGCATCTTCGAAATGCTTGAGCAGTTCACCTGTTCCACCTGCATGGTCTATGTGAATGTGCGTCAGAAGAATGTAATCAATTCTGTCGACTCCTATTTCTTTTAGAGATTCAGTCAGCGCTTCTATGCTGTTTTTGGGTCCAGGATCAACAAGAAAAATCTTTTCTCCAAAATAGACCCATGAACTTATAAAATTCTTGAATCCTTGTATTTTCTGCGGGAGATCTATTAAATAGAGGCTATCTGAATATCTATAGATGCTCATGTTTGCATTTCAAAGAGTGGTAAGAAAAGGTTTGTGATTGTTTGAAAAGATGCAACCTGCATCCAAACACCATCGGTAACCAGAAATGCGAAATTAAACTCTACCAACCATCAACAAGATGTTACACCAGCCCCATCAGAGACCATATCTGATAAACCCCAAACAGCACAGTTGGGATCAAAGCTGTAAAGAAAGCCTCTCTGAATTCAATTTCCCTTGCGTGTTTAATTGCGAAGCTCCAGATTACCAAGCTCCAGATCATCACTGCAAAGTTGATTATCAAATTCGAGTAGATAAGATCTTTAGGTATGAAAGAAAGCATTACTGTTTTCATTACATCAGAATTCTGATGTAATTGAGCTAAGTTGATTTTAGGGATTTCAGCTTTGGAGATGTAATTGGCTGACATCGGGATAGCTATTACGGAACCGATGAGAGAAGGAAGGAAACCGTAGCCGACAAATTCAAAGGTTCTTCTGAACGAGCCTTTACCGTCGAAGAAAGCAGATAAGCCGTGCATTATTACTGCTAAAATCAGCCAGACCGCAAAGATGCCGATGAAGGAGCCTATTATTCCGATGTAGGCTCCCACAAGAAAGAACTGAGTAAGCTCTTCCGGGAAAGCCTGAGATAACTTTCTTACTAAAATATATTGATATGCTGAAATTAAAACCATTAATGGTATTATTAATGTTAGTAATGGAATTTTTATTCTTATATCTTTATTCTTCAGCTCTTCAAAGAAAACATTCGGATTGGTTATTAGCTTCATGACTTTCGATTCTAACTACATTTAATAAATTTTACTTTTTTGTCAATAAAAAAAAACATGAATAGAAAAAGTTATATAGGAGAAGAATAAGGTATAAGTAGGGTTGAGTTGAGGGGGTAGATAGGATGTATGCTGGTAAGAAATTGTTGAGTGTGTTGTTGGTTTTGGTGATGTTAGGAAGTGCAATGCCGGCGATGGCTATGGAAATAAAAGGTAAACCAACATCGGAAAATGTGATAAAGACGAAGCTTGGTAAGGTGGTTTTAATCAGCCAAAATACTGCGGAGATTGTAATTCATGGAGAGAAATACAAGATTCTGGTTAAAACTGCAAACTCCAGAACTGGAAATTCGTACGCAGTAGAAATCTTAGATAGCAGAGGGAAAGTCATATGGAAAGGAATTTCCGAAACAAATCCAATAGAGTACTTAAAAAATGGACAATATTCAGTTTCAGATCTTCCAATACCCCCAGATGCTAACATAAACATCTATCCTGACAAGTACACCTACAGAGCAGGAGATAGTGGAAAGGTTACGATTGACGTCGACAATGGAGGAGTTATATTTGGTTATACATCTTATTTCGTTCTCATTCCGGAAGGTGTAACGTACAATGGCGTT
>JALURI010000076.1 GCA_027016965.1 Geoglobus sp. | reverse complement strand
CCTACGTCATAAACCATGCTGGAGATAAGGTGCTTTTCCTTGACAGCGATCAGATCCCTGTTGTGGAAAGAATGGCAGAAAGGCTGAATGTTGAGCATTTTGTGGTAATGGGCAAGGAAAAGAGCTATGACACCTCCTTTGAGTCAATAGCCTATGAAGATCTGATTTCTAGGAAGTCAAAAACCTACGAATGGCATGAGATTGATGAGAACAGCATCGCAGGAATGGCGTACACCTCAGGCACAACAGGCATGCCCAAGGGAGTTTGCTACACCCACAGAAATCTTGTTCTTCACAGCATTGTTACATCACTGCCCGATGCTCTAAATCTGAGCGAGAAAAGATGTGTTCTGCACATTGTGCCCATGTTTCACGTTAACTCATGGGGAATTCCCTTTGCTGCAACAATGGTTGGGGCCAAGCAGGTTTTTCCGGGACAGCATCCAAAGCCAGAGGATTATGTCGAACTTATTCAGAACGAGAGGGTTGACTTCACTGCTTGCATCCCAACAGTCTGGATGATGATATACGGCTTTCTCAAAGAGAATCCAGATTATGATGTAAGCAGTCTTAAGGAGGCTTTTACTGGAGGTAGTGCTCCTCCAGCATCTCTGCTGAGGGCATTCAGGGAGGAATTCGGAATTACGATAATCCACACCTACGGCTTAACAGAGACAACCCCAGTTCTGACTGTGAACAGACTCAAGAGCTATATGAAGCTTGACAGAGATGAATTTTACGAGCATTCAAGAAAGCAGGGGTTGCTTTTACCACTGCTGAACATGAGAGCAATTCAGGAAAAAGATGGAGAGAGAAGGAATGTTGAGTGGAATGGAAAGGACATGGGAGAGCTCTATGTAAGGGGACCCTGGGTTACATCCGAATACTACAAGGATCCTGAGAAAACTGCCGAGAAATTCATTGACGGCTGGTTCAGAACAGAGGACATAGTTGTTGTGGATGAAGAGGGATACATAAAGATAGTGGACAGGGCAAAGGATCTCATAAAGAGTGGTGGAGAGTGGATTTCAAGTCAGGATTTAGAGAGTCATCTTATGCTCCATCCTTCCGTGAAAGAGGCTGTTGTTGTTGGAGTTGAGCATCCAAAGTGGCAGGAAAGACCCATTGCATTTGTTGTTCTGAAAGAGAAGAAAGAACGAGAGAAAATAAAGAATGAACTGATAGCACATCTGATGGAAAAATTTCCGAAGTGGTGGCTGCCCGATAATATCATCTTCGTTGATGAAATTCCCAAGACAAGCGTTGGCAAGTTTGACAAGAAAGTGCTAAAGGAGAGGTATAAGGATCACTTCCAGAAAGACTGAGGAAAAAAGTTACCCTACATCTTGAACTGAGATTACTTCCACCACTTTTTCAACTTTATTTCTGAGTTTTCTGTCCTCAGTAACAAGGATGCCTCACCGCTCAATGCAAGCTGAACATACAATCCATCGTAGAATGTTATACCAAGCTCCACGGAAATTTTTAATGCATCATTCCAGTCTGGAGATCCAATGTCCATCAGTGTGATTACCTCAGGTGAGAAATAAAGATTACCTGGTGTCCTACATTAAGGTAAGACTTATAAATGAATAAAGTAGAGCCCAAAAACGTATTTAGCAGAACTGAAAATGTTCATAGCATGAAGT
>JALURI010000075.1 GCA_027016965.1 Geoglobus sp. | reverse complement strand
TGGAGCAGGCATTCACGATTGCCATGCTGGGTTTCATTGTCGGACTAATTCTCTCGCTTTTAGCTGCAAACTTCATTCCAAACATCGCTCCTGAATTCTACGTGGAAATCAATCTGCAGAACATTGCAATGACCCTCGCTTCCATTGTGGTAATGAGTCTGGTTGCCGCTTTAATCCCGATAAGGAGGCTGGAGAGCATAGAGCCAGCAACGGTCTTTCAGGCATGAGGTGGTAGAGGTGAATGAAAAAATTCTTGAAGTTACGAACGTTACAAAAATCTATGGCTCTGGAAGAACTGCGGTAAAGGCTGTGGATAACGCTACATTCTTCGTTAGCAGAGGAGAGCTGGTGCTCCTCATGGGACCTTCAGGCTCGGGCAAAACGACTCTGCTTACTCTGACAAGCGGGCTCTTAAAGCCAACCTCTGGAAGTGTGAAGATTGATGGAATTGAAATAACTGGGCTGAGTCAGAGGGAACTTGCCAGAATAAGGCTTGAGAAGATTGGTTTCATATTCCAGCACTTCAATCTTCTTTCAGCTTTGACAGCTATTGAAAATGTTATGATTCCGTTAATAATCAGGGGTGTTAATGAGAAGGAGGCAAGGAAGAAAGCTGAAAAAATCCTTGCGGATTTTGGACTGAAAAACAGGATAAATCACAAACCTGAAGATCTTTCAGGAGGTGAACAACAGAGAGTTGCAATTGCAAGGGCCGTTATAAGTGACCCTGACCTGATAATTGCTGACGAACCAACCGCAAATCTTGACTCTAAAAAGGGGAGGGAAGTTATGGAACTCATACATGCAATGGTGAAAAGGGGAAAGGCAGCAATAATTGCCAGCCACGATCCGAGGGTTGAGGACTTCGCAGACAGAATTTTGAGAATGGAAGACGGGAGGATGAAGAGCGATGAGCGGAGAAATAATCGAAAGAAGAACGGTGAAGTCCTGGCACGGGCTTGAATTTGAAATCGTTATATGGAGCAACTGGTGGGCTAAGATAGGCTTCATGCGCCATCCACAGCTCGCGAACTTCCTGATGAGATACGGGCTGCCTGAAAAAGAGAGGGTAAAAATGGAAGCCCTCCACGAATTTGGCCATGTGCAGACATTTCCCATTGTTTTGATTTACTACCTGCCGTTTTTGTTTCTCGAGATCCCGGGATGGGTGGAGTTTATAATCATTACTGCAGGAATGCTCCTTTTCTGGGAGATATTGGCGGAGGGTTACGTTGTTATAAAATATTCGAGGTATTTCGAGATTTACAGAAAAAAGTTCCATCCGCTCTACTTCATTTTCTGGATCATAACGATTGGGGCTTCAGCTTACCCGTTTGCTTTGATTTAAAAATAAAAAGGGGTTGTGTTAACTCATTCATATATGAACTCCGATTTTTCTTTGAACAGCCTTAAGGCTGGATTTGAGTCTTGTGAACAATATTCTGATTGAGCTCTGGAGTGAAGGCTATGTCGAACTGGAGGATTATTGATGGTTTGGAAGGTTCTCAAACAGTAACCTGACAGTTGCTGGTCACCATCCATTTACATACTTCCATGTGGACATCCAATCATGGACAATCTTTATAAGCAGACAGGAGGTGGGATTTAATGCCTGCTATGAACTCAGAGGCGTCGATGAACGTCCATGTTGAAAAAAGAAACAAAAACCTTCCACTGCCAAAAAAAGTTCAGCCAATAGGAAACAGAATTTGAATTACTGCTGGACGGGCCCGTAGCTTAGCCAGGTCAGAGCGCCCGGCTCATAACCGGGCGGTCGAGGGTTCAAATCCCTCCGGGCCCATATTTCTGAACGAGCCAATGGGTGATTTACCCACCTCAGAAACTCCAGAAGACGATCCTCGAAGAACTGAGACAGGTTAGAGATGTATTCCCTTGAGGCTTCCAGGACATTTCTGAGAACAGTCAGGCTGACACGAACTTTTCCAAGGTTCGAACGTGGCATGAAGGAATGGCATACGCATAAAATGATTAAAGTTAGCTGAAGCCGAGACATTACATTTTCTAAGGAGGGAGATTATTTATTTTGTGTCCTTGTGGACACACCATCGGAAAAGAGGAAGAAAAATGATTTCTACAGAAAATAATGGACTCGAAATTGAAGGCTTTAACAGATCTTTTCGCTGGATTTTCGGGAATGATGTTTGAGAGTCAGTTGTTCAAACTGGTCAGCACTTTCTTCTCTTTCCAAGCTTACCGGGCTGTGCTATTCCAAGGTTTCTTGCACATTTAGGGCAGTAATACATTTTCTGGGAAAAAGTATGGATGTTCTTTTTCCCAATCGCCTTCTCAAGCTCAGAATCAAGTCTGAATCCTCTGTATGAGATAAAAGTCTTGAACCTTGGAATCTTCTTCCCGCAACCATCACACCTTATTGTGTAGTCCTTTCCCCTGGATGTGCTCTGTTTGTACTCCCTTCTGTAGGGAGCCTTCATGATTAACTATATGAAATATGGATTTGTAAATTTTATGGAACTGCTGTTTTGGTGTAATGCTCTTCCTGTGGATGAATATCTGATATTATCTCCAAATTGAAAAGCTCGTCTGATTCTGGGACATTACTGATATATCCGAGGTTGATCATGACTTCGGCGAGATCCAAGGTACTTTTAATGTATTTTTCAGGGAGTGAGGAGCAGTACTTTGGGCTGAGATCGAGAATCTCCTTTACTGTTACAGGACTGAGTTCGTTCTTCAGATACTCGCTCAGAACAATTGATGCGAAATTTCTGTTTTCTCTGAGAATATTGGTAGCCCATTCATGCTTTATCAGAAAGTCACTTACCTTTTCCAGATTCCTGTCCAGGAACCCCCTTCTGGTAACTATGCCGTAACTCGGATTCCACTGCCATAGTTTGGCTGGATCTACAAGAATTTTTGCACCGTATTTCCTTGCCAGAACAGCTAAATTTGGAGTCCCGCAAATAGCATCAATTTTTCCATCAATGAAGTCATCCAGAATCATTTCTGCCCAGGGATAGTTCAGTATCTCAAAATCAGCGATATTCTCCAAATTCCTCAATATAACGTCATGAATGCTTCCCTTTGATGGAACTCCAACAGTTTTCCCCTCTAAATTTTCCGGAAATTCCTCTTTCCCAACCTTTCCGGCAATAACAGTCCCCTCAATATGACCTCCGGCTATGCATACTATATCCAACTCTTCAACAACACCTGTTATTGCCGGAGTCAATCCCACATAGGCAAGATCAATCTTTTCAGATTTAAATGATGAAATTATATCCATGCCAGTCCCGAATATCTTCCATTCTGCTTTTACCGCTTTTTTTATTTTCAGAATATGGGATGTGTGATAGATTGTGGAAAGGTACCCGATCCTCATTTGATTGCCTCCATAAACCTTTCTTTGATTTCCAGAGGAGTGTATGGGATGAGTCCAACCTTAGCATTTCCGGGTTTGGTGGGAACGTGTATGTATGAGCTCTTGCCACTCTTCAGGGCATCCCTGATCTCATCAGGTGTGAAGGCTCTCAATGTTTTCAAGCCTGCAGAAATTCCCATCAAAGCCAGATCTGCTTTCGTAGATGCGGTTTTTTGATTCCCTGTGCTACCGTAGGCTGAATTGTCTATAACAATTATTTTTAACTTCTCCCGAGACATCAAACCTGCTGTGAAGATAGTGGATGGGTTCATTAGCACAGATCCATCACCGTCTATGGATATGACTTCCTTTCCCGCAATGTTCAATCCCAGAGCTATGGAAGTAGCAAGTCCCATACTTCCAAGCATGTAGAAGTTTGTTGGCTGATCAAGTACCTCATAAAGCTCTCTGCTTGGAAATCCCAAATTCGAAATTACAATTTTTCCCTGTAAGGAATCTTTTATTCCATCGATAATCTCAAATCTTGTCAGCGTGGCTTTACCATCTTTCAGCGAAAATTCAGGATTTCTGTACTCTCTTGGCTCAAATTGAAATTCAGGATACTGTGTCCAGATGTCTGGTCTCAGAAGAACGGCAGTAATGTTGTGCTTTTCGTATGCAGAGAGTATGGTGTTCTCCACATCTGGCAGGTTTTTTCCATCAAATATCATATACGGGATATCAAGAACCTCAAGCAAAGATCTGATTTTTTTTCCCATTGGCACTTGTGCAGAGATTTTCTCTCCGTAAACACCTCTCCAGCTTATCAGTATCGGTAGAGGGAATCTGTAAATTCTGGTAAGACTCAGAAGAGCATTTATCATGTTTCCAAAGCCGGATGATTGCACAACCATTAATGGTCTCTTTCCAGCCATGTAAAGTCCGGCTGAAATTCCAACACCCTCTTCTTCTCTGGAAAGAGGGACAGGATTGAACTCGTCTGACATTTTTTTGAGAAGAAAACGGATACGTTCACATGGTAGATACAGAATGTGAGTTATCCCCGCTCTTTTCAAAGCATTGATCACTTCATCTTCGATCATTTTATCATCTCCAGATCGTTTTCACTTTCAACAATGTAATCAAATTTTGTTTCCCTCACTCTGTAATCTTTTTTCAGAAGATCGAGTCCTGAGCCGGTGATGTTTACCACAACTTTCTTTCCTTTGATGTTGATTTTATCAAGAACTCCCATTGCAACCTCAGCAGCCGGATAAAGCTCAAATCCATAGATTTTTTTGAATTCTTTTCCTGATCTCTTTGCATCTTCAGTAGTTATGCCCAGTGCCTTTCCACCGGCTTCAGTTAGAATATCCTTCAATCCCCCCCTCTGATGGTAAAGGGGCCTCTTATTGGACAGAACCTTGGCATAGAGCTTCTCAACCGGATCAAAATCATATTCGGGCACTGACTCAAGACTTTTATTCCATGCGTCCACAATTGGGAGGAATGGAGAATTCTGGGCGAGTATAACAGAAGGCGGTTTCATTCCAAGCCTCTTCATCCCATCGAAAAATGCTATAACTCCTGTACCGCTTCCAACAGACTGAATGTAGCAATCTGGAGAGAACCTGAATTTCTCAATAAATGCATAAGCCATTGTGGACAGACCATCCCTTCTTGCAAAGTTCAGACCTCCCCCCTCATACACCACATTTCTTATTTTTTTAGAAAATATCTTTGCAAGATTTGTTGCGAGATCATATCCCCCTCTCACCCCAACCAGTGTTACATTTTCACTTCTCTCTATCTCAAACATGCAGCAGGTTATCTCCTCGGGAATGAATAAGGTCACCTGTACATTTTTCACATATTTCCCGAGCTCCAAGAATGCATTGGCTGTATTTCCAACTGAAGACAGTGTGACATCTTTTCTCCATTTTTCAGAGTATTTTAGCGATGCGAGAACTTCAAGCTCTTTGAATGTGCATGTTCTCATCCTCACATCTAAATCAGGGACGTAGCCATTGAGTATAAAGTAGATCTCTGATCGATACATGTCCGAGTATTCCTGGCTTTTGAATATGGCAGGAAATTCATCATATTCAATCTTGGAATTGACAGGAATGTAGTCAAGATATCGCCATATCCCAGTACCTTTAAAAACCGGTTTTGCTGTATATTCTGTCTTTATAACTGAATCGCATCCGGATGGGCAATTAAAGTTGAATCCTCTATCTGGAAATGTGCAATTGCATTTAGGACAGCGGAGGTGATATTTCATCTAAAACAGATGTATGCATGGAATTATAT
>JALURI010000074.1 GCA_027016965.1 Geoglobus sp. | reverse complement strand
GGATATGCAACCGCATTGAGAGGATGTGATCATTTAACCTCAAACTCCAATGTTATCGAGATGTTTGGTTTCGGAGTGGAGGATCTTGGAATTCCAGCCAATCTCTCCGAATTTACTAAGGCTGATATAGAAAAGAAGGTCAAAGCCTTTGCATGGGCTGTTAAGAGGACTCAGGATTTCTGGACGATCCATGATGCACTCATACTCTGCAAATTCACAACAATTGCTTATCAGATTCCACCAAGGAAGTTCCCCACCATGCTTCATTACGTGACAGGAGTTTCTCTCAGGTTTGAGGACTTCATGAGGATTGGAGAGAGGATTTTCAACCTCGTAAGGCTCATTCAAAAAGATAGAGGTGTGGGGAGAAAGGACGATACACTTCCACCAAGATTTTTGAGAGAAAGCCTTCCCAAGCATGAACCTCAGGGATGGAAAGGCGAGGTAAAGGACTTCAATGAACTGCTTGATGAATATTACAGGATGAGGGGATGGGATGAAAATGGACATCCAAAAGAGGAGATACTCGATACTCTTGAAATTTTCTCGGAGGATTGATCAGATTGGAAATTGAAGTCCTGGAATCAATAGTTGGAAAAGAGGATGTTTTAACTTCAGAGGTGGATCTCTTACCATACTTCAGAGACCACCACAGAGACCTCACATCAATCAGAGCAGGTGTAAAACCAGGATGTGTGGTTTTTCCCGAAAGCACCATTGAGGTAAGAGATATAATCCGATACGCTCACGAAAACAGAATACCTGTTGTTCCGAGAAGTGGAGCAACCAACTTTGTTGGAGGTGCAATCCCGGTTGAGAACTGTATTCTGATTGATACTTCCAAAATGGACAAGGTTCTCTCCATAAATCGAGATGCTATGACCGTCACAGTTCAGACAGGAATACTCCTGTCGAAACTTGAAAGAATTCTCGAGAAAGAGGGTTTCATTCTTGGACATGATCCAGGATCTTTTGTATCTGCAACTGTCGGTGGATCTATTTCGATAGATGGTTCAGGAATCTGGAGGCCGATTTATGGACCGATGAGGGATATGGTTCTCGGGATGAAGGTTGTTGTTCCACCCGGTGAAATAGTATCAATAAGAGGAGTTCAGAAATCTGCTTCAGGTTTCAATCTGAAACATCTCTTCATAGGATCGGAAGGACAGCTCGGAATAATAACAGAAGTAACTTTGCTTATTAAACCACTTCCGAAGTACAGAGTTTTCAAAATAGTTGGATTCAGACTTTTCAAAGATGCTCTGGAGGCAACAAAAGAGCTCCACCACAGATTTCTGAAACCTGATCTCTTTCTAACACTGGAATACAAAAGATTTGAAGCATTTGTGAAGGGTTTCGGACTGAAAAAACCTGGTGGAGTGATAGTTCTTGGATTTGTGGGGGATGACCTTGATCTGATTAAAGCCAGAATAAAGGCCGTGCTCGACACCTGCTACAGGCATGGAGGGTTTCTCTATCCTGATGAAGTTGCAGAAAAATGGTATCAGATGAGGCATTCTGGTTATGTTATAAAGGAGAACATCGAGTGTATGCTTGCAACAACCGAAGATGTCGCTGTTCCTCTCGACAGAGTGGAAGAAATGTGGAAGAGATTCAATAGAACTCTCAAAAAATATGGTCTTGAGAAATTTGGTATCTGCGTTTATAACTACC
>JALURI010000073.1 GCA_027016965.1 Geoglobus sp. | reverse complement strand
GTAAGGAAAAGGTTGAGATAGCGATCGTATCTGGAGATGAGAACGTTAGAGTTGTCTCAGATAACAAAATAGCAGATCAAATTAACTACCTGAAAAAATCTCCTGAGACCTGAAAGTGTTGTCTTCAATGCACTGAATGACAGAAATAAGGAACTTGTCGTAAAGTTTCACAGAGTTGGCTATCCGAGCTTCAAAAAAGTAAAGGAAAAGCGGAATTACGGGACACTGCATGTCACTGTTCTGACTGTCAGATCTGCCAGGAGAGAATATTCAGCCTTTAAAAGACTTTATGGGTATGTCAGTGTTCCAGAACCTGTGATCTGGTATTTTCTTTCCAGTATCCCTCTGATTATGTCGGTATCTGCCTGATTTGTTGTACATCCATAGGTTTCAATGTAGATTTCATTTCAATAATTCCGGCATCATTCGCGGTATAAAAAAGATTCATCAGTTAATCTTAAATAATTAATCGGAAATAAATTGACATGGTACTGGGCGTTGAAGGAAAAAGTATCAGGGAAATTGAGATTTCGGAAATAAACCGGGTATGGGTGAAAAATTATGATGAATGGGTAAGACAATCTCTCGAGATACCCGAAATCCCTCTTTTCAGATTGCTTGAGGACTCTGCAAGGGAAAACCAGGATAAAACAGCTGTAATTTTCTTTGGAAAAGAAATAAGATTCAAAGAGCTCGATTCTCTTTCAAACAGACTCGCAGGATTCCTGAAGAGTCTCGGCGTCAAAAAGGGAGATGGAGTTATGGTTGCCATCCCAAACCTGCCCCATTACATAATCTCCTACTACGCCATTCTCAAGGCTGGGGGGATAGTTGTTCAGGCAAATCCAATTTACACTGAGAGAGAATTCAGGCACATCGCCGAGAACAGTGAGGCAAAAAATGCAATAATATTTGAGCCTGCTTTCAGGAATATTGAACCTCTGATTGATGATGGAACTCTGAACAATATAATCGTATGCAGGGTGGAGGAGTATCTCCCCTTCCCTCTAAACTACCTTTACAAACTTAAAAAGGAGAAAGTGAAGATTCCAAAGAAAAGCAACATTCACTCATGGAATGAATGTCTCATTCATGAGGAACTGACAGATCGACCTGAAATAAATCCAAAGGAGGATGTTGCTGTTTTCCAGTACACAGGAGGCACAACAGGACTGCCAAAGGCTGCAATGCTCACCCACTACAACTTGGTTGCGAATGTTTACCAGACCATAGAGTGGATTCCAGAAAGAGGCAAGGGTGATGTTTTTCTCGGGGCTTTGCCTTATTTCCATGTTTTTGGGATGACCACAAGCATGAATGCCCCCATAGCAGTAGGAGCCAAGATTATTCTTCTCCCAGACCCGAGAGACATAAAGAGAATAATCCAGGCAATAGACAAGCATAGAGTAACAATTTTCTGCGGTGTGCCAACTCTCTTCAATGCAGTCATGAACCATCCAGATTTGAAAAAGCATGATCTCACACCCCTGAAGGCATGCATAAGCGGTGCAGCTCCACTACCTGTTGAGCTGAAAAGAGCTTTCGAAGCTGAAACCGGTGCAAAGCTAATTGAAGGATACGGTCTGAGTGAGACCTCTCCTGTTTCTCATGGAAATCCGTTCTATGGGCTTAACAAGGAAGGGAGCATAGGTATTCCGTTCCCCGACACTTATTC
>JALURI010000072.1 GCA_027016965.1 Geoglobus sp. | reverse complement strand
TGGGAAATCATGCCTTGATTTCGATGAATTTCTGTCTTCTCTTTGGTTACTTCGGCAGTCTATTTTGTTTGCGAATGAAGCTCCAATTTCTTTTATAAGCATCCTGATAGCCAATATAGTTTTATGGAGCTCGGAATAACGGTATTTCGATTTATATTCGTTTATATAAATAATTATGTCATCAGTAACACCAATGCTCAGAAAATCGCTTCAATCTCTGTTCCATGCTTTTTATATATCTGTCAGAATTTCCAGCGAGCTTTAAATTTCTGATGATATTGACAACATCTTCCTCAGACCAAGAAACGGGAGAAGAACCAGAGCCGCCGGCGGGATTTGAACCCGCGGCCTGGTGATTACAAGTCACCCGCTCTGACCAGCTGAGCTACGGCGGCAACAAAACCCACTACCACCCTTTGAATTTAAGCATTGTGGTCTCCCTGAATCTCTTTCAAGAAATGTTATAAACCTCTTTGGAAGAGGAGCTTTGTGCATGGAGATATCCTTGAAATCTACCTCTCAAAAGGTACAGAAGTTCTGGATTTTGCCTCAAACCTTAATCCATTCATGCCAAGGGATCTTAAGGAGAAGATAATCTCTTCTGTTGACAGTTCCTTCTTCTACCCCCACAACAACTACACCAGACTCGTGGATGCCATTTCTTCATCGACAGGGTGGGAAAGAGAGAATGTGGTGTTCGGAAATGGATCAATAGAGCTCATAGAGTTCTTTTTCAGAATGCTCAAAAGGGATGTTGCTATAGTCCAGCCCACATTCACAGAGTACGAAAGATTCGCCAGAATTTATGGGTTGAGAGTCTTCAATCTCAAATGGGATATCGAGGAGATTATCTCTTTTGTCAGAGGAAAAAAACCTGAAGCTCTTGTGATATGCAACCCCAACAATCCAACAGGAGAGTACTTCAGAGAGCATGAGATGTCGGAGATTTCGGAATCCTGCATATCATCAAAAACAAAGCTCATGGTTGATCAGGCTTTCATGGATTTTGTAAAGCCCTGTGATGTTCATGCCTTTCAGATAAGATCTCTCACAAAAATTCTCGGAGTGCCCGGACTGAGATTTGGCTATGGATTCTTTCCAGAGGATTACGGCAGAACCTTCCATGAGAGCAGAATGCCCTGGAATGTTAACGGCATAGCAAAGGCAATAGCCGAGGAATATCTTCCAAGGCTCAGAGCTTTTTCCAGATATGTGAGGAGAAAAATATCTGAAGAGAGAGAACACATGAGAAGAAAGCTTAGAAGTCTTGGGTTTGCTTCATCAGGGAAGGCAAACTTCCTGCTCTGCCATGGGTCTTACAGTGCAGGTGATGTGTTCAGATTTCTTGAACAGAATGGGATAATTATAAGAAAGTGCAGTGATTTCAGATGGTTAACAGAAAATCATTTCAGAGCAGCAATCAGAAAAAGAAATGAAAACAGAACCCTTCTAAAAAGCTTAGAGATATTTGTTCAGAAAAATTCCTAAGGCTTTTCTTGCATCCTCTGTTATTTTATCGGGACTTGTTGTTATGGCAAATTTCAGGGCATCCTTGCATTCACACTCTCTTTCCTCAGGAAGAGATGGTATGAGCTTCCTCAGAATTTTTTTAACATTCTCTTCATTCTTGGCAGCATTTTCAAGGACTGTTTTCACATCAACAGGTTCACCCTTCCATACATCATAATCTGTTATTGTTGCAATTGTCAAGTAACATATCTCAGCCTCCCTTGCAAGCTTCGCTTCAGGCAGTGCTGTCATTCCTATGATGTCAAATCCAAGCTGTCTGTAAACATTGGATTCAGCCTTTGTTGAGAACTGTGGACCCTCAATGCAAACATACGTCCCCCTCTGATGAAAATCAAGTTCAAGGCTTTTGAGAGTTTTGGCTGCTGCATCTCTCATTTCTATGCAAAATGGGTCAGCAATGCCAGCATGCACCACAACATCCTCGAAAAAGGTATCCTTTCTGTGTTTTGTTCTGTCAAATATCTGATCGGGGATGACTATGTGGAGGGGCTTAAGCTCCTCTTTAAGAGATCCAACTGCAGCAATGCTGACAATTCTGGTCACACCGAGTTTTTTCAGAGCGTAGATGTTTGCTCTGTACGGAACGTGGGTGGGAGAGTAAATGTGTCCTCTCCCATGCCTTGGTAGAAATGCAACCTTCCTTCCTTCAAAGTCTCCAATCAGGATTCTGTCAGATGGCTTTCCGAATGGAGTATCAGCATCAACCTCCTCGACATTTTCAAAGGCATCGCTGTCATAAACTCCAGTTCCGCCTATAATTGCTATCTCGGCATTCATTCTTTTAACCTCCAGAACGTCTTGTCGTCCTTCACAACTCTTTCAACAATCTTCCTTCTTTCCATTTCTCCAAGGATCTCAAAGAATCTTCTGGGCTGGGCTATCTCAAGGTATATGGGGTCGATCTGGTGGTACTCATACAGGCCCCATTTTATGTCCCACTCACCCCAGAGTTTTTCCCTGTCCTTTGCAAACAGCCTTGATATGAGCTCAACCATGTCCTCAATGAAATTCCAGGGGAAAACAACCCATGCCCACTCCTCCATGTACTCTCCAAAGTAGTCAGGAGTAAAACGTGAGGTGTAGAGAAGCTGCAACGTGGCTGTCTTTACCTCTCTTGCTCCATTATCCTCGACATGTTCCTTTGCCCTCATCAGACTTTTGCCTGTGTCAGCAATATCATCAACAACAAGAACTTTCTTTCCTGTCACGCTGTCCTCAGGCAACGGATATTTTATTTTCACCTCTCCGCTCTGCTTTGCCGTCCCGACATAATGCTCTATTTTCAGGCTTGTGAGATCGTCAAGACCAAGCAGATCGCAGATCACTCTCCCAGCAAACCATCCGCCCCTTGCAAGAGCAACAATTATCTCAGGCTCAAAACCATCCTCCTTCACCTGCTCCGCCACTCTTCTGCAGAGTCCATCCATGTACTCCCAGTTTGTCACAACACACTTGAACTTGTCAGGAAATGCATCCATATTCTATCACCTCTCCAAAACTGCCATGTCAACGATTTAACATTTCCGATGAGAAACTAAATATACTTCACCCTTTCTTATAACCACCTGTGAAACAGAAGGTAGCGGATTACATGACAAGAAACGTCATAACTCTCACTCCTGAAAGTACAGTTGATGATGCCATAAAGATTATAGAGAAGACCGGGCATGATGGATTTCCTGTTGTTAAGAAAGACGGAACCCTTGTTGGGTACATCTCATCTCTCGACCTTCTGAAAAAAGATATGAATATGAAGATTGGAGACGTAATGACCAGATCTCTCTATGTTGCCAGAGAGTACATGGATCTGAAGGATGCAGCAAGGGTTATGTTCAGAACCGGGCATTCAAAGCTCCCTGTTGTTGATGAAAACGGGAAGATTAAAGGTATAATTACCAATACTGATATAATCAGAAGCCAGATCGAGAGAGCAGATCCTACAAAAGTGAAAAAGCTTAAGGAAACTATTGAAAAGGTTCATGGAACTGAAGTCAGAACCTACAATGGCAAGGTTCCAATCGACAGGCTCATACCAACCCAGACCAAAATTTTTGCTGATGAGCTCAGGGGGAGAATCTATGAGATAAAGAGAGGTCTGGCAGAGCCGATTATTGTCATAAATAAAGACGGGAGTTATTATCTTGTTGATGGGCACCACAGGGTTGTGGCTGCAAAGAAGCTTGGCATAGATGAGCTTGAAGCTTACATTCTTGAGGTTCCAGATAACGTTGAGCTTGGTATGGAAAAGCTTGTAAAGAAAAAAGGTATCAGATCAATCAGAGACATAGAGGTAATTGAAGATGCGCCTCATCCGCTGGTTGAGATTACATTCAAGAATTCAAAGTGATTGAAATGCTGGAAGAGCTTTTTGAAGTAATAGAGGAGAGAAAGAGGTATCCAAGTGAGAACTCATACACAGCCAGACTCATCTATCATAAAAGGGGAATCAATGGAATTCTTGAAAAGATGGGAGAGGAGTTTACTGAGCTTCTGCTGGCTGTCAAAGATGGCAGAAAAAATGAGGTAATTCATGAAACTGCAGATCTAATGTACCATATCCTTGTAATGCTTTCCGCTCTTGAAATAAGGCTGGAGGAAGTGTATGATGAACTCCGAAGGAGAAAAAGGTAGTTACGTGATCTGGACAGTTAATCTTGACAGAAGAAAGAGCAGAAGCGAAGGCAGAAAGATCCCCAAAAGGTTTTCAGTTCCAAATGTTAGAATAGATGAGCTTGCAAAAGCCTGTGATGCACTTGGACTGAAGTATGAGATGGAGAAAAAGAAATATCCCAGATGCTGGTGGGACGAGGGAGGCAGGATAAGGGTTGAAAAGAAAACGAATAAAACCAAGCTTATGATCAGACTTGCAGAAAAAATCAGGGAAATGCGGGAATGAAGCTTCTGTTTTATTTGAGCGGTGATTTTGAAGAACTTGCAAGGATTGAAGCTGAAACCTTTCTCGAGGTCTTTAATGGAAGAATTATTGACGAAGACAATCAGATGGTTGTGGGGGAGTGCTCTGATGAGATTTTCAACCACTTAAGCAGATTTGGACTGATTCACGAGGTAAGCAGATATCTATATTCATGTGAATCGGTGGAAGAGCTTGAAGAGAACTTCATGAACTTGAAAATCCCTGAAGGAACGCTTTGCGTGAGAATCAGAAATATCGGAAAGAGAAAGGTTAACTCAATGAGACTTGAAAGAGAGCTCGGAGCCATTCTGTGGAAAAGAGGTGCAGATATAAGTGTCTCAGAACCTGAGCATGTAATCAGAGTTTATTTTTCAGATAGAATTCATGTGGGATTGCTTTTGCATGAAACAGATCGAAAACAATTTCTTTTGAGGAGGCCTGATCTGAAGCCGTTTTTCAGACCAGGAGCGATTCTGCCAAGAATTGCCAGAAGCCTTGTAAACGTATCTGGTGTTAGGCATGGTCTGATGCTTGATCCAATGTGCGGAACAGGTACAATTCTGGTTGAAGCAGGTTTGACGGGTATTGAATTCTTTGGTGTTGAGGCTTACAGGAAAATAGCTGAGGGGTGTGCTGTAAATCTGAAATACTACTCCCTGCCTACAAATGTTGTGGTTGGGGATGTAAGGAAGATATGCCTGAGAGATGAGATTGTTGACGGAATTGTAACAGATTTTCCCTACCTCCAATCCACAAAAAGCCTTGGAAAAATTCGTGAGCTTTATACCCTTGCATTTCAGGAGTTTGAGAGGGTGATGAAAAAGAATAAGAGAGCTGTTTTTCTCACGAATCTTGATGTTGATGAGCTGGTAATGGATAGTTTTCTGATAGAGCACAAACTGTATCAGAGGTTGCACAGAAGCCTGACAAGGAGGATCTACGTTTGCAGAAGGTGCTGAAATCACAAACTTCTTAGACATCAGAGGTCTGTTTCGAATTATTTAAATTGTGCATCCTTCAGTCTGATCTGTGGAAGGTCTGCTGTATGCTTTTGCTGCATCGATACTCTGGGGGATAAACGGGATATTTCTCAGAATAGGGCTTGAAAGGGAAGACGTTTTCTCCTCTACAATGACGGTTATGCTTATTGGATCTATTTTAACGTTCCTTATCTCTCTGAATGAGCTTGATAGATCCTCTTTCAACTCGGAGAAGGTGATGCTTTTGTTTACTGCAGGATTTATTTCATACTTTATTGGAAGGGCTGTGATATACAGATCCATTC